>NZ_JBSFJC010000001.1:0-180314 GCF_053597855.1 Kitasatospora sp. NPDC001225 | reverse complement strand
GTTCGA
Organism: Kitasatospora sp. NPDC001225; assembly: GCF_053597855.1. Classification (NCBI taxonomy): domain Bacteria; kingdom Bacillati; phylum Actinomycetota; class Actinomycetes; order Kitasatosporales; family Streptomycetaceae; genus Kitasatospora; species Kitasatospora sp. NPDC001225. Next base: position 180,308 of record NZ_JBSFJC010000001.1, on the reverse strand, counting down.
ATCACTTGCCGGGTACGCCGGAGAAACGGAGAAGCCCCCGGCCGGTTGCCGGGGGCTTCTCGATGGTGCGCTCAGCAGGATTCGAACCTGCAACCTCTTGATCCGTAGTCAAGTGCTCTATCCGTTGAGCTATGAGCGCAAGGAACGGGCGAACCCGATCTTGCGGAGTTGAGTGCGCTCAGCAGGATTCGAACCTGCAACCTCTTGATCCGTAGTCAAGTGCTCTATCCGTTGAGCTATGAGCGCTCGCCCTGGTGAACGTTGCCGCCGGGGCGTTGCGGGGACAACATTACATGACCTGCGGCGTAGGACGAAATCGGTTGTTCCGGGCCCCGCCCGCCCCCTCCCGACCTCCTCCCGCGCGCCGCCGGGGCCGCGCTCCGGGCCGTCCCGGACCGCAGCCGGACCGCAGCCGGGAACGTGTCCGGGAACGCGAAGAGCCCCCGTCGACGAGATCGTCGACGGGGGCTCCCGACTGGCGGAGGCTGAGGGATTTGAACCCTCGATCAGGAATAACCCCGAAACCGCATTAGCAGTGCGGCGCCATAGACCGGACTAGGCGAAGCCTCCCCACAGGGATCGTACCCGCGCGAGCGGAGCCGTTCCGTGTGTCAGTGATGATGCCACAACCGTGGGGCTCGGCACCAACCGCCGCCAACGTTACTAGGCGGGTCGACTCCGCCGCAAAGAAGAATGAGATACTGCCGTCTCCGGAGGAGCTGCCCCGAGCCGAGGAGACCTGTCGACGTGAGCAGCAGGCCGATCCGAGGCGCTGCTCGCCTCGCCGCCATACTCGACGCCCTGCCCGACGCGTTGCTGCTGGTGAACAGCAACGGCACCGTCGTGGACGCCAACAGCGCGGCGGTCCAGGCGTTGCAGGCGCCGGGCACCTCACTGGTCGGCATGGGCGTGCTGGGTCTGCTGCCCGAGTTCGACCCCAGCCGCATCCCCGGCTCGATGCGACCGGCCACCCGCGACGGCGACGCCCTCGACCGCCCGGTCCGGATGACCGCCCACCGCACCGACGGCACCACCTTCCCGGTCGAGGTGTCCGGCAACGACTTCGCCGACGACGGCGACGGCCGCGGCTACGCGCGCTCCCCGTACGACTCGTACCGCGAGAACTCGCCCTCCTCCTCCGACCTGCTCCTGCTGCTGGTCCGCGACCTCTCCGGCCGGCTGGGCGTCGAGGCCGAGCTGCGCCGTCAGCACAAGCAGACCGAGATGATCCTGCGGGCCGCCGCCGAGGGCGTGCTCGGTGTGGACCTCGAAGGCCGCTGCGTGCTGGTCAACCCGGCCGCCGCGCACATCCTGGAGTACCGGGCGAGCGAGCTGGGCGGGCGCGAGCTGCACCCGCTGATCCAGCACTCCCGGGCCGACGGCACCCCGCTGGCGCTGGAGGAGTCGGCGCTGCTGGACACCCTCACCTCCGGGCGCAAGCACCGGGTGCGCGGCACCGTGCTGTGGCGCAAGGACGGCCGGCCGGTCACCGTCGACCTCACCACCGCCCCGGTCCGGGACGGCGACCAGCTGGTCGGCGCGGTGATGACCTTCACCGACCGCAGCCGCGAACTCGCCCTGGTCGCCCGCAACGAGCACCTCACCGCCGTCCTGGAGAGCGAGCTGGGCAGTGCCCTGAACGCGCTGAACGAGCGGCTGGACGCGCTCGCCGCCGACCCGGCCGGCCAGCTCTGGCCGGAGGCCAACTGGACGCTGCGCCGGCTGGCCGCCGAGTGCCGCCGGTACGGGAAGCTGATCGACGGGGTGCTCGACCACCAGCGCTGCGAGGCCGGCGAGAGCGGCGCCGCCGAGGCCAAGGACGGCAAGGACGGCAAGGAGCCCAAGGCCGGCGCCAAGGACGGCAAGGACGGGCCGAAGGCCGCGTCCCGGGTCCCGGTCGGCCTGGACAAGGTGGTCCGCCGGGCCGTCGAGGAGGCCGGCGAGCTGGTCGGCCCCGGCCGGGTGCGGTTCTCGGTGCACGCCGCCGCGGTCGAGGTGATCGCCGACGAGCGGCGGCTGGCCCAGGCGCTGGCCCACCTGGTCGCCGACGTCAGCGGCGTCGGACTCTCCCTGGACGCCCCCGTCGCCCCCTCCCCCGGTCTGACCGTGCCCGGGCTGAACGGCGCCGCCGCGCCCGCGCTGCCGCCCGCCCCCGAGCCGCCGACCGTCGTGCTGGCCGCCGCCCAGCGCGGCGAGGTCGCCCGGGTCGAGATCCGCGGCCCCGGCGTCGGCGGCAGCCCCGTCCACCTGCCGATAGCCCGCGCGGTGGTCGAGCGCCACGGCGGCGTGCTCCAGCCGCACGAGCTGCCCGGCAAGGCCGGCACCACGTACGTCGTCGAGCTGCCGCTGGACCCGGTCGCCGCGAAGGCCGCCGCCGAGCGCGCCGCCGCCGAAGGCCGCTCCGACCGGCCCAAGGAGAGCGACAGCGCCGTCCTGCCGGAGCTCCCGGGCATCCCGCAGCTGCCCAGCAGCGGCGAGGGCGCCGAGCCCGCGGCGGCCGACGAGCAGCCCGCTTCCGAGACCCCCGAGGCCGCCGCGGCCCCCGCCGCGGAGCGGGCGCCCGCCGAGGAGCCGCCCGCCGAGCGGCGCGGCCGCCGCGGCCGCCCGGCCGCCGAGACCCCGGCGTCCGACACCCCCGACGCCCCCGGCGTCCCCGGCGTCCCCAGTGCTCCCGGTGCTCCCGGCAACCCCGACATCCCGGCCGACCAGTGGCCGAACGCCCCCGCCCGGGTCGAGCGGGCCGTCCCCGAGCAGTGGAACGGCACCGGCAACGACCCCGCGTACGGCCGCCAGGGCCTGGCCGGGCCGAACGGCGCCCAGAGCGACCCGTGGGGCAAGGACGACGGCCGCTCCGGCCCCGCCTACGCCGTGCCCGTCGAGGGCCACCGGGCGCAGCCGAACCGCCCCGGCGGGCGCGAGCCGCTCGCCCTCGGTCCGGCCCCCGCGCCCGCCGCCCCGGACGGCACCCCGCCCGGCGGCACCCCGACCGCCGAGGCGGCCCAGGAGCAGGCCTCCGGCGAGACCAGGCACCGCCGCCGCCGCGCGCTGCCCTCGGCCGAGGAGTCCTCCGGCGGCTTCGCCCTGCCCGGGGCGGCCGACACCCCGGTCTACCCCGGTCTGGAGCACGCCCTGCCGGTCGGCCCCGCGCCCGCGCCGCCCGAACCGGCCGCCGCCCCGACCGGGCGCCGCCGCCGGCTGGCCGTCCCGCCGGGGCCCGGCCCGGACGCCCTGGTGAACGCCTCCGGCCCGTCCGGACAGGGAGGCCAAGGAGGCCAGGCCGGCCAGGCGCAGCCCTCCCCCGGCACCGCGCTGGCGCCCGCCCGGGCCGCGCTGCCCGCCGCCGAGGAGCCGTCCGGCCCGCGCCCGGTCGGCACCGGACTGGGCGAGCTCGCCCCGCCGCGCCAGCTCGGCCCGGTGCCCGCCGCCGCGCCGCAGCCGCCCGTCCCGGCCGACGCCGCCCGGACCGCGCCGCGCCCGATGGCCGAGCTCCCGCCCGCCGAGGAGCGGCCCGCACCCGAGCAGCCGTCGGCCCCGACCGGCGAGCTGGCCAACACCCGTCGGCTGCTGGTCTGGCCCGAGCCCGACCCGGCCACCAAGCAGGCCCTCCAGGCACGCGGCTACCTGCCGGTGATCGTCCGCTCCCGCGAGGAGGTGGACGCCCAGGTCCCCGGCTTCCCCGCCGCCCTCTTCGTCGACCCGCTGACCGGCCCGATCACCCGCACCGCGCTCCAGTCACTGCGCACCGCGGCGCTCAACCGCAGGGTCCCGGTGCTGGTCACCGCCGGCCTCGGCCAGGCCACCCGGGACGCCGCGTACGGGGCCGACCCGGCCGTCCTGCTGCGCGCCCTCGCACCGCGCGACGGCGAGCAGCACGCCCCGCGGGTGCTGCTGGTCGAGGGCGACCCGGACATCGCCGCCGCCATGATCAGCAGCCTGGAGCGGCGCGGCATGCACGTCGAGCACGCGGTGGACGAGAACGACGCGGTGGCCCGGGCCAGCAGCGTGCAGCCCAACCTGGTGGTGATGGACCTGCTGCAGATCCGCCGCCGCCGGGTCGGCCTGCTGGACTGGCTGCGCGCCAACGACCGGCTGCACCGCACCCCGCTGGTGGTCTACACCTCGGTGGACCTTGACCCGCGCGAACTGCCCCGGCTGCGCACCGGCGAGACGGTGCTGTTCCTCGCCGAGCGCTCGACCAGCGAGGACGTCCAGTCCCGGATCGTCGACCTGCTCGGGCGGATCGGCGCGATGGGCGAGGCGGGCGTCGCCGCCGCCGGCTGAGGCACGCCGAACACGTGGAAGGGCCGGCCGCCCCCGTTCGTACGGGGGCGGCCGGCCCTTCGCGCGGTCACTCCTTGCCGAGCACCGTGACGTCCAGCTCCTCGGCCGCGTAGCTGGCCCGGATCACCTTCTTGTCGAACTTGCCGACCGAGGTCTTCGGCACCGACTCCACGATCGACCAGCGCTCCGGCAGCTGCCAGGAGGCGATCCGCTCGCCCAGGAAGGCCTGCAGCTCCTTCAGCCCCGCGGTCGCGCCCGGGCGCAGCACCACGGTGGCCAGCGGGCGCTCGCCCCACTTCTCGTCCGGGACGGCGACCACGGCGGCCTCGGCCACGTCGGGGTGGGCCATCAGGGCGTTCTCCAGCTCGACCGAGGAGATCCACTCGCCGCCGGACTTGATGACGTCCTTGGCCCGGTCGGTGAGGGTCAGGTAGCCGTCGGCGGTGATGGTGCCGACATCGCCGGTGCGCAGCCAGCCGTCCTCGGAGAACTTGTCGTCCGGGCGGACCGGGTCCTGGCCGGCGCCGCCGTAGTACGCCCCGGCGATCCACGGGCCGCGCACCTCCAGCTCGCCCGCCGAGACGCCGTCGTGCGGCATCCGCTCGCCGCCCGGGCCGATCAGCCGGGCCTCGACGGAGGCCGGGAAGATGCCCTGGGTGATCCGGTACGGCCACTCCTGCTCGGGGGTGAGGCCGCCCGGCGGCTGGGCGAAGGAGCCGAGCGGGGAGGTCTCGGTCATGCCCCAGGCGTGCAGCACCCGGATGCCGTGGCGCTCCTCGTAGGCCTTCATCAGGGAGGGCGGACAGGCGCTGCCGCCGATGACCACCATGCGCAGGCTGGAGGTGTCGTAGTCGCCGGCGTCGAGCTCGCCCAGCAGGCCGGCCCAGATGGTGGGGACGGCGGCGCTGACGGTCGGGCGGACGGCCGCGATCATCTCGGCCATCGGCTTGGGCTGGAGGAAACGATCCGGCATGAGCAGGTTGGCGCCGGACATGAAGGCCGCGTGCGGGATGCCCCAGGCCTGGACGTGGAACATCGGGACCACCGGCAGCGCGGTGTCGCTCGGGGTGAAGGCGAAGTTGTCGCCGGTGTTGACCTGGAGGCAGTGCAGGTAGACCGAGCGGTGGCTGTAGAGCACGCCCTTCGGGTCCCCGGTGGTGCCGGAGGTGTAGCAGAGGACGGCGGCCTGCCGCTCGTCGATGTCGCGCTGCCACGGGTACTCGGTGGGCCGGCCGGCGATCAGCTCCTCGTAGTCGTGCACGCCGCCCGCGAAGCCGGCCAGCACCGAGCGGTCGCCGGGGCCGCTGACCACGATGTGCCTGAGGGTCGGCGCGAGGTCCGGCAGGACGGCGGCGAGCAGCGGCAGGACGCTGCCGTTGACGATGATCACGCGGTCGGCGGCGTGGTTGACGATGAACGACAGCTGCTGGGACGGCAGCCGCAGGTTCAGCGTGTGCAGCACGGAGCCCGCCGAGGGGACGGCGAGGTACGCCTCCAGGTGCTCGGCGTTGTTCCACATCAGCGTCGCTATGACGCTCTCCTCGGTGCACCCGAGCTCGTCGCGCAGGGCCCAGGCGAGCTGGGCGGCGCGGGCGCCGACCTCGGCGTAGGTCCGGACGACCGGGCCGGTGCCGTCCCAGGTGGTCACGGTCGAACGGCCGTGGACCGTGGACCCGTGCTCCAGGATTCGGGCGACGGTGAGCGGAACGTCCTGCATCGTGCTGAACACGGGTCCTCCTTGACCTGGCGGCACTGGGGGCTGCGCTCGCGGCACCTACCGGGCGGTAATGCGCGCGGACGTGCCCGATTGTGCCGCTCCCACCCCCTGCTGTCAGTATCCCGGCCCCGTTGCGCGGATCACGGATTCGTCCCGGTTCCGCCCCCGGCCCGCTCCCCGCCCTGGGCGGGGAGTGGGCCGGTGATCGGCGGCGGGTCTCAGCGGGCGGTCGGGCCGTCCACGTGGTTGCGGTCCACGGTGAGGGTGGCGCCGCCGAAGGTCTCCTCGACGTTGCCGTGGTACTGGTGGACGCGCTGGTGGAAGGTCCAGAGGTCGGGGGCCAGGGCGCCGGAGCCGTCGGTGTCGGCCTGGCCGTCCCAGCGGGCGTACCAGAGCGCGTCGGGCATCGGGGAGCCGCCGGCCCGGGCGGCGGCGGCGAGGTCCGCGATGCCGGAGTCGAGGCTGGAGTAGAAGCCGGAGCGGTAGCCGGCGGCGTGCAGGCCCGCCGTCCAGCCGAGGGTGAAGTCGACCACGGCCTGGCCGCAGGCCGGGTCGCGCAAGGGATAGGCCTCGATGTCCAGGTAGACCGGGCTGCCCTTGGCGAAGCCGAGCGCGCGCAGGGACCGGGCGGCCTCGTCCGCCTCCTCCCGGCCCTGCTCGACGGCCTTCCCCGGGTCGATCCGCTTGGGCTTGTGGCCCGGATCGGCGCACGGCGCCTGCAGTCCGACGTGCACCGGCAGGAACCGCCAGCCCAGCGCCCGCACCTGGCGCACCCACTCGGCGGTGAGCCGCGGCTGGCCGCAGCCGCGCTGGGAGCCGCTGGTGTAGACGCCGAGCGCCCCGTACGGGGAGGCGTCGCGCCAGGCCTTCAGGGTGTCGAGCGGCGGTGCGGTGCAGGCGTCGAAGGCGGGGCCGCTCCAGGTGTCGCGGGCCCGGGGCGGGCCGGACCGGTCGGGCAGCCTGACGGCCCGGATGCGGGGGGCGGCGCCGGCGGCCGGGGTGACGGCTTCGGCGTTCACGACCGTCCCGTCGGTGGCCAGCAGGAGCACGAGGGCGGCGGCGAGGAGGGCGGCGGAGCGGAGATGGCGCACCCCGCCTTGATACTGACGGTCCGTCGGACGACCGCGGCAGCCACGCCGCGACACCCGCGCGAGTCCACCCTTTCGGACGCACCCGTCCGTATCCGTCCCGATTTTTGTAACGAGCTTGCTGGTTCATCACTCCTTACGGCAAACTCACAAATATGCCCACCTCCCATACCAGCGAAACCCCTGCCGCCTCGTCGTCGGCTGCCGCCGTCGCCGAGGCCCTGGCCATGCCGCCCTCCCCCAAGGGCGAGCCCGCCGGCGAGCGGGGCAGCTGGCGACGAGGTGGGGCGTCCGGCCCCTCGGCGCCACCCGAAGTCCACCCCGGCCGGTCCACCGGCCGGTTCGGCAAGGTCCTGCGGCGCCCGGAGCGGATCCCGGCGCCGCTTCTCTGTCTGACCGCGATGTTCCTGGTGCAGACCGGCATCGCCCTGTCCAAGCCGCTGTTCGGCCCGCTCGGCGTCAGCGGCACGACCTTCCTCCGGCTCGGCTTCGCCGCCGTCATCCTGCTCGCCGTCACCCGGCCGAAGCTGCGCGGCAAGCGCCCCCGCGACCTCGCCGCGGCCGCGCTGCTCGGCATGGCCTCGGCCGGGATGACCTTCCTGTTCGCCGGGGCGATCGACCGGCTGCCGATGGGCACCGCCGCGACCATCGAGTTCCTCGGCCCGCTCGCCGTCGCCCTGGTCTTCGCCCGGCGCGCCAGCCACCTGCTCTGGGCGCTGCTCGCGGCCGCGGGCGTGGCGCTGCTGACCCTGCTCGGCGAGGGCGACGGCGGCGGATCGCTCGACCCGGTCGGCCTGCTGTACGCCTTCGGGGCGGCCGCCTGCTACGCCCTGTACATCCTGTTCACCGACAAGGTCGGCGCGGCCTTCCAGGGCTTCCAGGGCCTGGCGGTGTCGATGACGGTCGGCGCGCTGACGCTGGCGCCGTTCGGGCTCGGCCAGGCCTGGCACGGGCTGACCGCGCCCGAGGCCTCGCCGATGGCGCTGCTCGCCGCGGTGGCCGGGGTGTCGCTGCTGCTGCCGGTGATCCCGTACGCGCTGGAGATGACCGCGCTGCGACGGATGCCGCAGCGGGTGTTCAGCGTGCTGGTCAGCCTGGAGCCGGCGGTCAGCGCGCTGGTCGGGCTGGTGGTGCTGGGACAGCTGCTGGGCGCGCCGCAGCTGGCCGGGATCGGGTGCGTGGTCGCGGCCAGCGTGGGGGCCACGCTGACCGGGCGACGGTAGCCCGCGCCGGTTTGGCCCCCAGGACACCTTGGTGGCCTGGGGGCCTGGGGGCCCTGGGGACCCGGCGGCGTTACGGCGCTACGGCGTTACGGCCAGAGCAGGGTGCGCGACCACTCCGGGGAGCTGACCGGGCCGGTACGGGTGTAGCGCAGCCGGGTGTGCCGGCGCTGGGCGTCGCCCTGCCAGAACTCCACCTCGTGCGCCCACAGGGTGTAGACCGCGTGCCCGGGCGCGACCGCGTCCGGGTGCGCCTCCAGCCGGCGACGGGCGACCGCCTCCGCCTCGTCGTACTCGGCGACCGAACCCAGCGGCTCGCTCTGCCGCCCGACCAGCGCGCCGACCCGGGCGGCGGGCGAGCGGGTGGCGAACTCGGCGGCCGCGACCAGGTCAGCGGCCCGCTCGACGGTGCCGCGCACCCGGACCTGGCGGCCCAGCTGCGGCCAGTAGACGGTCAGCGCGGCGGCCGGGTGCTCGGCCAGCTGGCGGCCCTTGGGGCTGTCGGCGGCCGCCGAGAAGTTCCAGCCGGTGCCGGCCGCGTCGACGTCGCGCAGCACCAGCACCCGGGCGTCCGGCATGCCGTCCGCGTCGACGGTCGAGAGGGTGAAGGCCTGCGGGTCCAGCACACCGGCGTGCAGCGCGGTGGCGAGCCAGTCCACGAACAGCGGGCCGGGCTCGGCGGGGGCGGCCTGGTGGTCGAAGGACGGCAGCGGGCGGGCCATCGGCGGGCGGCCGAGCAGTAGTTCGGGGACGGACCTGGGCCCGGAGCGGTGCTCGTGGAGCGGCTCGGCCGACGGCTCCGGACGCGCGTCCGCCGCCGGCTCCGCCCCGGCTTCCGGTGCGGGCCTGGCCTCGTCCGGGCCGGTCAGGCCCTCCTCCTCCGCCGCCATCGCGCGCCCTTCCTTCCGATTGCCGCGGTCGCCGCCCCGGCCGGGCCGGTCCATCCGGGCCCGGGCACGTGGGTGCGCTGTCGGAGCGCAACCGTACCGCCGTGGGCCGACGGCTCCGGGCGCGGGCCCTCGGTGGACGGATCCGGGCCGGTCGGCGGGGGATTCCGGGGATGCCCGGCGGGGTGCTCCGACGGCGATGCGCGGCGGGGAGATCCGGCGGGGAGGCCTGGCGGGGACGTCCTGCGGGGACGCCCGGGCCGACGGCCGGGGAACCCGGGACCGGCGCCGGACACACTCGTGGGCGGTGCCGATGGCGGCACCGCCCACGAGACCGGTTTCGCGGTGACCCTTTCCGCAGGCCGGTCGTTGCGCTGTTCCCTCTGGTGGTGATGCGTCGGTGGTTCGGTGTCCGTTCCGGCCGTTCCGTTCCGGTCCGGGCCTGTCGGCGGCTGCTCAGCTCACCCGCCTCCACCCACGTCCGGCGCCCCCGCCTTCCGTGGTGCCCGGTGCCGTCACTCGGCCGTGCGGCCGGTCAGTTGAAGGTCGGGGCGACGACGACGTTGACGTCCTTGTTGCCCTGGCCTCCCTGGACGGTGCCGGTGTTGTCCTTCACCGCGATGGTGTTGTCCTGGTTCGTGGCGCCGGAGCCGGCGGCGGTCTGCTGGGTGGAGACGTAGTTGCCGTCGACCCCGCCGAACACGTTGCCGGTGCCGGTGTCGGAGACCGCCCCGGCGTTGGAGGCGCCCTCGGCGCCCGCGCCGTTGTCGGCGGCGGCAGCCCCGGCACCGGCCAGCAGCAGGCCGGCCGCGAGCGGGCCGGCGAGTAGGAGCCCGGCTGTTCGACGGGGGTGGGTGCGAGCCATGAATGCCTCCGGGAAGCTGCTTGTCGCGCAATGGTCGATCAAGGTGCGCAAGGTTCGTCGACCGGACGAACACCTGCGGGCTGCGACGCCGGAAGACAGACTTCCGCAACAAATCGACAAAGCGCTAGCTCACACGGCGAATTTCGCCCGTTTGCGTGATATCCACCCGGGCCGCGCATGACGGCCGGGAAAACGGAAAACGCGGCGAGATACCCCGTCCGAGCTGGGACTTCACCCGTACGGCCGCTGGTCGATGGTCGATCCGGGGGACGGCGCGGCACCGTCACACGATCCGCTGGGCGCACCACCCTGGCGCGTGCGAACCGCACACGCGCCCCTGGAAAAGTTCGGTCACCCTCCCATGTCGACTTTCCCGGTCATGAAAAGGCCGTCGGATGCCACACCACGACGGCAGAGGTTCGGACGTGCGGTCCCCGCCGAAATACTTCAGTGAAAATCAGATCATCTTGCCGGGATTCAGAATTCCCAGCGGATCGAAGACCGCCTTCAGCTGCCGTTGCAGGTCCAACGCCACCGGGCCCAACTCACGGGCCAGCCAGTCCCGCTTCAGCAGCCCCACACCGTGCTCCCCGGTGATCGTGCCGCCCAGCTCCAGCCCGAGCGCCATGATCTCGTCGAAGGAGCGCTGGGCCCGGGCCGTCTCCTCCTCGTCCGAGGCGTCGAAGATGACGATCGGGTGGGTGTTGCCGTCCCCCGCGTGACTGACCACCCCGATGGTCAGCCCGTGCCGCTCGGCGATCACCGCGACGCCGTTCAGCATCTCCGCCAGCCGGGAGCGCGGCACCGCCACGTCGTCGATCATCGTGGTGCCCAGCCGGTCCAGCGCGGGCAGCGCCATCCGCCGGGCGGCCAGCAGCAGATCGGACTCCGCCTCGTCCTCGGCCGGCACCACCTCCGTCGCCCCGGCCTCCCGGCACAGCCGCGCGACCCGGGCCAGCTCGGCCACCCGGTCCGGCCCGTCGAAGGCCACCAGCAACAGCGCCTGGGTGGACTCCGGCAGCCCCATCCGCCCCAACTCGTTGACGGCCCGCACCGAGACCGCGTCCATCAGCTCCATCAGCGACGGGGTCAGACCCCGAGCCATCACCTCGCAGACCGCCGCCCCGGCCGTGTCCGCGCTCGGGAACTCCGCCGCCAGCGCCAGCTGCGGGGCGGGCGCCGGCCGCAGCGACAGAACCGCCCGGACCACCACCCCGAGCGTCCCCTCCGAGCCGACGAACAGCCTGGTCAGGTCGTACCCGGCCACGCCCTTCGCCGTCCGACGGCCGGTGGACAGCAGCCGCCCGTCCGCCAGCACCACGTCCAGCCCGAGCACGTACTCGCTGGTGACCCCGTACTTCACGCAGCAGAGCCCACCGGCCCCCGTACCGATGTTGCCGCCGATCGTGCAGGACTCCCAGCTGGACGGATCCGGCGGATACGAGAGGCCCAACTCCTCGACGGCCCTGGACAGTTCGGCGTTCACCACACCGGGCTCGACCACCGCGATCCGGTTCACCGGGTCGATCTCCAGGATCCGGTTCAGCTTCACCAGCGACAGCACGACGCAGCCGTCCACCGCGTTCGCCGCACCCGACAGCCCGGTCCGGGCGCCCTGCGGCACCACCGGGACGCGCAGCTCGGTCGCGGTGCGCAGCACGTGCCGCACCTGCTCGACCGTCTCCGGGAACACCACCGCCGCGGGCTGCCCGGCCGCGCAGAAGCCCGCCATGTCGTGGCGGTACGCGGCGGTCACGTCCGGGTCCACCACGACGGCCCCGTCCGGGAGGCCCTGCACCAGTCGGTCCGTCAGATCACTCATCGCCGCCTCCACTCACCGCCCGACCGCCTCCACCTCCGCACTCTGCCCGGACGGCAGGGGGCGGGCAAGTGGGCCACGGGAAGGGGCGGGCACCGGGGCTGGCGGCAAGGGCCGCCGTACGGGGAGGTGCCGGCCGGATCCCGGGGCCGGCGCGGGCGACCGGTCGGCTCAGGCCCGGCGGAGGGTCGGGGTGGCCAGGGCGGTGAGGCCGGCGGCGGCGGTGGCGAGGGCGCAGAGGAGGGTGGGCGGGGCGGCGCCCGCCGCGTCCGCGAGCAGGCCCAGCAGGGCGTTCGAGAGCACCAGGGCCAGGCTCTGCACGAGCGTCAGCAGGGCCTGGACCCGCGAGAGATGGGTCGGCGGCGCGCCGGTCAGCACCAGCGGGCCGAGGTGGCAGGCGAAGAGCCCCGAGCCGAGGCCCGCCACCGTACTGCCGGCCACCGCCGCCACCGGCCCCGCGGCCAGGGCCAGCAGCGCGATCCCCGCCGACGCCGTACAGAGCCCGGCGGCCGCCCCCACGCCGGCCCGGGGCAGCGCGCCCCGCCGGGCGACCAGGACGGCCACCGCCAGTACCCCGGCCGCCTGCCCGCCGCTCACCAGTCCCGCCGTCCCGGCCGACCAGCCGTGCGCCCGGGCGAGCAGCGGGCCGAGCAGCGACACCACCGGCAGCAGCGCCCCGGCCGCCGCACCGGTGAGCAGCAGCGCGGCCCGCAGCAGCGGGTCGGCCAGGGCGAGCCGGACGCCGGACGCGGCCTCGCTCAGCAGGCCGGCCCGCGGACCGGACGGCCCGTCCGCCCCGGGGCGGACCCTCAGCAGGACCAGCAGCACGACCCCGAAGCTCACCGCGTCCGCGAGTGCCGCGCCGGGCAGCCCGCCGGCCGCGACCAGCAGGCCGCCGAGCGGCGCCCCGAGCAGGACGGCGCCCTGCCCGCCGGCCTGCCGCAGGGCGAGCGCCCGGGGCAGCCGGTCGGCGGGCACCAGCCGGCGCGGCATCGAACCGCTCGCCGGGAGGTGGAAGGCGTCGACCGTCCCGATCACGGCCGCCGCCGCGACCAGGAGCCAGAGCGGTGTGCTCCGCTCGGCCGCGACCAGCGCCAGCGCGGCGGTCGCGACCAGCATCACCGTGTCCCCGACGAGCATCACCCGACGGGCGCCGAACCGGTCCGCGACCGCGCCGCCCAGCAGGACCAGCGCGGTGCGCGGCACCGTGACCGCCGTCAGGACCAGCCCGGCCGCGCCGCCGCCGTGCGCGGAGGCGGCCCAGCCGAGGGCGAAGTACAGCGCGGCGTCGCCCAGCAGTCCGGCCTGGACCCCGGCCAGCCAGAGCAGGTACGTCCGGGGCAGCGCGGCCCGCGAACCGACGGCGGCGGTGGCAGCGGCAGTGGTCATGCCGGGTGACGCTAGGACCCTCGACCGGGTCGAGGGCAAGCCCGGCTACCCGCGGACCACCGGCTCCTGGAGCTCGGTGACCCACCCCGCCGGGTCCTCCGGGCACTCCAGGTACAGCTCCCGGGCGTAGCCGGCCGAGCGGTAGCCGTTCTCCTCGATGAAGCGGGCCAGCTCCTGGCCCGCGCCCAGGACCTCGTCCATCGGGCCGCGGTGCACGATCGTCGCCGCCTCCCCGATCGGCGGCAGGTCGACCACCTCGAAGTCGTGCGCGCCCGCCCGCACCGACGGGCCGACCGGGACGGCGGCCCCGACCAGCACCGAGCCGTTGCCCTCCGGGGCGTCCTGGTAGTGGGCGATGGACGGGCCGGTCGCCTCGATCCCGGCCCCGGCCAGCCGCCGGCACAGCTCGGCGAACAGCGGCCCGATCACCGGCCCGATGTCCTCCGGCTCGTAACTCGCGGCCACACCGGTCAGTTGGGCCACCTGGACGGACGGCACCGGCTTCACCACGACATCCCGCACGGACATGGTCCCCTCGCTCTCGATCGTCCGGAGCCTCGCCTCCACCCGGGCCAGCCGCAGCTCGTCGGCCGCGATCGCCGCGGCGAGCTGGGCCCGCCGCAGCCGCAGCATCCCGCGCAGCTCGGCCGCGTCCACCCGCTCGTCCAGGACGGCCCGCACCTGCTGCAGGGTGAACCCGAGCTCCTTGAGCGCGATCACCCGGTTGAGCCGGGCCAGTTGGGACGCCTCGTAGAAGCGGTAGCCGCTGACCGGGTCCACCCGGGCGGGCCGCAGCAGCCCAATCGCGTCGTAGTGGCGCAGCATCCGCACCGACACCCGGCCGTGGCTGGCGAAGTCTCCGATGTTCAACATGGTGCGACCACTCCACCCCCTGCCACCGTGTCAGGGTCAACCCCCGCCCCGCCCGTGGCCCGGGAAACACCGAGGGCGGGTGCCGAGTGGTCTCGGCACCCGCCCTGAGCAGGTGGTTCTCCTACCGGCGGAGAGCGTGGGATTCGAACCCACGGTACGGGGTCACCGCACGACAGTTTTCAAGACTGTTCCCTTAGGCCGCTCGGGCAGCTCTCCAGGCGGAGGTCAGCCTAACGGGTCCGGCGGGGTTCGGTGCACACGTTTCGGTGCGGGCGGGGGTTACGGCTGGTCGCCCTCGCGCTGGCCGAGAGTGACCTTGGTGGTGAGGGTCTGGCCGTTGCGGGTGTACTCGACGTCGACGGTCTCGCCGGGCTTGTGCGTCCAGATCCGGCTGACCAGGGCGGGGCCGTTGTCGATCGGGACGCCGCCGAGCTTGGTGATGACGTCGCCCGGCTTGAGGCCGGCCTTGTCGGCCGCGCCGCCGGGGGTGACGGCGGGCTGGCCCTGGATGTCCTTGGTCTGGATCTGCGCGCCGTCGCCCTTGTAGTCGTCGTTGCGCAGCACGTCGAGCTTGGCGTAGACCGGCTTGCCGGTCTTGATCAGGGTGTCCGCGACCCACTTGGCCTGGTTGATCGGGATGGCGAAGCCCAGGCCGATGCTGCCGGCCCGGCCGTTGGCGGAGGCGTTGGACTGGATCGCCGAGTTGATGCCGATCACCGCGCCGCCGGAGTCGAGCAGCGGGCCGCCGGAGTTGCCGGGGTTGATGGAGGCGTCGGTCTGCAGGGCGTTCATGTACGAGGCCTGCGAGCCGGTGTCGTCGCCGGAGGCCACCGGACGGTCCTTGGCGCTGATGATGCCGCTGGTGACGGTGGACTCCAGGCCGTACGGCGCACCGATCGCGACGGTGGCGTCGCCGACGTTGACCTTGTCGGAGTCGGCCAGCGGCAGCGGGGCCAGCTTGCTCTTGGGCGGGTTGTCGATCTTGACCACGGCGACGTCGTAGCCCTCGGCGTGGCCGAGCACCGAGGCGCTGTAGGAGCTGCCGTCGGCGAACTTGACGGTCAGTTTGCCGCCGCTGAGGGTCGGCGCGACGACGTGGTTGTTGGTGAGGATGTGGCCCTCGGTGTCGAAGACGAAGCCGGTGCCGGTGCCCGACTCGCCGTTGCCCTGCGCCTTGATGGTGACGACGCTGGGCAGCGCCTTCTGCGCGATGGCGGCGATCGAGCCGGGGACGGGCTCGTTCTTCTGGGTGTCGCTGGCCTGGACGGTGGTGCTGCGGTGGTCGTTCGCGGAGCTCCTGCGGTCGGAACTGTCGGAGACGGACACGCCGAGCGCGCCGCCGGCCACACCGGCGACCAGCGCGACGGCCGCGATCAGGGCGACCAGGCCGCCGCGCTTCTTGCGCGGGCCGCCGGGGCCGCCCGGACCGCCGGGGTACTCCGCCGGGTAGCCGAGCGGGCCGGCCGGGCCGCCGGGGTAGCCGGCGCCGCCGGAGGTGGAGTCGTGGGTGGGGCCCCAGCCGCCGAGCGGCTGGCCGGCCCCGAAGGGGTGGTGGCCGTGCGCGGCGGGCGCGGCCGGAGCGGCGCCGTACCCCTCGTGCGCGCCGGCGGCGGGGACGCCGTGGGTCGGGGTGGCGTACGGGTTGCCGGCCGGCGGCAGGGCCGGGGCGGCGGGGGCGGCGGCCACCGGGGCGGGCGGAACGGGCGGCAGGACCGGCGGCGGCGCGTCGATGTAGCCGGTGGCCGGGTCGACGGCCGGCTCCTCGACGGCGAGTACGGCGGGTGCGGCGGGTGCCACGGGCTCGGCGGGTGCCTCCGGTGCGGGCACCTTGGTGAAGGCGACGGTGGGCTTGTGCCCACCCCCCGCCGGGACCTCCTCGGCCGGAACGGCGTCGGCGGACGGCGCCGCCTCGGCGGCGGCGGCCTCGACCGCGCCCGCCTCCGGCTCGGGCACCCGCCGGAACGCCATGGTCGGGTTGTGCCCGCCCTGAGCGGGGCCCGCGGCAGCGGACTCGGCCGCCCCCGGCCCGGCGGGCTGCTCCCCCTGCGGCCCGGTGGGCCCAACCTCGCGCTCGGTGCTCACGGACGACCTCCATAGCTGGCAGAACCAAGGACCATAGTTTTTCGCACTGTCGATTCGTTTGCCGTAAGGACCCCTCTGAAGAACTCATAAGAATCCTTAGCCGGCACCGACACCGGCACTGGCGTCAGCACCCACAGCGGCACCGACACCGGCTCCGGCACCCGTACCGACGGCCGGGGCTCCCCTCCCCGTCGGGCGTCCGCGATGCGGACCGCCCCGCCCTCGGCCTTGGGCGTCGGCACCCGCGCCGGTTAGCCTGGCGCTCCAAACTGACACGCGGGAGCTTGGACCCACCAGGCTGAGAGTGCGCATGTCGACCGTACGCCACACGAGTGACGGACGTTCGAGGGGGCGCTGACCGCCGGAACCTGTCCGGGTAATGCCGGCGTAGGGAGTATCGGCCATGCCGCCTGCTTCGCCATCCTCTTCTTCGGGTACGAACGCCTCCGACTCCGGCGCGAACGCCCCCGCGCCGGGCGCGACCGCCCTCCTGGAACGCGCCGAGCACGTCGAAGCGCCCCTGGTCCTGGACACCGAACCGCCGCGCACGCTGCGCTTCCGGGACCACTTCGCGCTCTGGATGAACCTGGGCGTCAGCCTGATCGGCTTCTCCACCGCCGCCACCGTGCTCGGCGCCCCCGGCAGCGAGCTGTCGCTGGCCGCCGCGGTGACCGCGATCACGATCGGTACGGCGGTCGGCACCGCGATGCTCGCCGTGGCCGCGCTGATCGGCGCCCGCACCGGCGCCCCCGCGATGGCGAACCTGCGCGGGCTGTTCGGCACCCGGCTGTCGTACCTGCCGACGGTGCTGAACATCGTGCAGTGCATCGGCTGGGGCGTCTTCGAGCTGCTGACCATCTCGGCGGGCGCGCAGACCGTCGCGCACACCACCGGCTACCGCTGGCTGTTCGTCCTGCTCGCGGGCGCGCTGACCACCGCGCTGACCATCTGGCCGCTGGGCTCGATCGCGGTGCTGCGCCGCTTCGTGGCCGGGGCGGTCGCGGTGGCGATGGTGTACTTCACCGTCCAGTTGGGCCGCCAGGGCGTGCCGGACCCGGGCGCGGGCAACTGGCACGGCTTCCTCGGCGCCACCGACGCGATGATCGCGGTGTCGGTCTCCTTCGTGCCGCTGGCCGCCGACTACACCCGGCACTCGCGCACCCCGCGCTCGGCGTTCTGGGGCAGCTTCTCCGGCTACACGGTCGCCCAGGTCTGGTGCTACGTGCTCGGCCTGATGGCGCTGCTGCAGTCGGACGGCGACCCGAACCGGATCTTCGACTCCTTCCTCGGGGTCTGGGCCGGCTGGCTGTTCCTGCTGGTGCTGGTGCTGCGCGAGACCGACCAGTCCTTCGCCAACGTGTACTCGACCGCGATGTCGGTGCAGAACCTGCTGCCGAAGGTGGACCGCCGGGTGCTCTCCGGCGCGATCGGCGTGCTGATCACCGTGCTGGCGCTGCAGATCGACGAGTTCACCGACACCTACTACGGCTTCCTCGGCCTGATCGGCTCGGTGTTCGTGCCGCTGCTGGCGGTGCTCGTGGTGGACTACTTCCTCGGCGCCGGCCGGCGCGGCTGGAACCTCTCCGCCGACGCGCCGTCCCGCTGGCTGATGCTGCTGCCGTGGGCCCTGGGCTTCGCGGTCTACCAGTTCATCGCACCGACCAAGGTCGCGGGCTGGTGGACGGACTTCTGGACCTCCGCCCAGGAGGCGCTGCACTTCACCCCGCAGGAGTGGACCTCGGCCTCGCTGTTCGCCTTCCTGGTGCCGGCCCTGGCCACCTGGGCGCTCACCCCGCTCGGCCGCCGCGCCGTCCGGGGCTGACGGAGCGGAGGGAGCGGGGGCCCGAGCGGGCCCCCGCAGGTGCGCAGACGGCCCCACAGGTTGGGGCCGTCTTTGTCCGCGCTTCACCTCCGCCGCCTATCGTTGGGCCTGTGACCAGCCCAGACCTGTCCTCGGCGGCGGCGCGCACCGTGCCGCCCGTCCAGGTGATCGCCCACCGCGGTTCCTCCCACGCCCTGCCCGAGCACACCCTCGCGGCCTACCGGCGCGCGCTCGACGAGGGCGCGGACGCGCTGGAGTGCGACGTCCGGGTCACCGCCGACGGCGCGCTGGTCTGCGTGCACGACCGCCGGATCGGCCGGGTCTCCAACGGCCGGGGCACCGTTTCGGCCATGACCCTCGCCGAGCTGGAGGCGTACGACTTCGGCGCCTGGAAGACCGGCCGCCCCAGCACCGACCCGGAGCTGCGCGGCGTGCTGCGGCTGGAGCGGCTGCTGGAGCTGGTGGTGGAGTGCGGCCGCCCGGTGGACCTGGCGATCGAGACCAAGCACCCGGTGCGCTTCCGCGGCCGGGTGGAGGCCGAGCTGCTGCGGACCCTGGAGCGGTTCAAGATCGGCGCGGCCCGGGAGGGCGACCGCCCGTCCGCCCGGATCATGAGCTTCTCCTCGGTCGCGCTGAACCGGGTGGCCGCCGCCGCGCCGCGGTACCGGCGGGTCTTCCTGTTCGAGCGGACCCTGCCGCTGCTCGGCCGGCTGCGCGAGGGCTCGCCGCTGCCGGGCGGGGCGCGGATCGCCGGCCCGGGCATCGAGCTGGTGCGGGCCCGCCCGCAGCTGGTGACCCGGCTGCGCGAGCTCGGCCACGAGGTGCACGTGTGGACGGTGGACGAGCCGGCCGACGTCGAGCTCTGCCTGGAGCTCGGGGTGTCCGCGATCATCACCAACCGGCCCGCGGAGGTACTGGCGCAGCTCGGCCGGTGATCCACCGGTGATCCGTCGGCGCACCGAAGGCCGTACTCCTCCGAACCCCTCCGATCCGATCACTCTGGTCGGCAGTCAAACCTTCCTCGCGCGAAATTGCCGGAATTCTTGCATCCGGGCGACGGAGGGTGAGCGCGGAATGACCTGATGTCGACCGTCGGTCGCCGCACTCGAAATGGGCTCGCGGGATCGTCCGGTGCTCGTTTCCGACGCATTACCAAGGGGCATCTCTCCCTCGGCATACGCTGAAGGAGGTCCGGGGGTGGCGTTGATGGTGGCGCGTGAAGTGCCGACTTCATCGACCATGGCAGTGCCGCACGGCCCAGCGAGTGTCGGGGTCGCACGGCGCCGACTGCGTCGAGATCTGGGTGACCGGCAGGTACCCGAACCGGTCATCGATGATGCTGTTCTGATCCTTTCCGAGCTGTTGAGCAACGCCTGTCGGTACGCCCGTCCGCTCGGCCCGCTGCCGGCCCTGGGCCGCAGCGCCCGGGCCGAGGTGCTCGGGCAGGTGCTGGTCGGCGTCCCCTCCGGGGCGACCGCCGCGCAGGGCGCCCGGGAGCCCGCCGAGGGTCCGGCCGAGCCGGCCGGCGGAGTGCTGGTCCGCTGGCAGATGCACGCCGACGGGGTGCTCACCCTGGAGGTCACGGACGGCGGGGCGGCCACCCGGCCGCTGCCCGCGAGTCCCTCGCTGACCTCGCGCGGCGGCCGCGGCCTGAGCATCGTCGACCAGCTGGCCAGCGACTGGGGCGTGCGCGACGCCCCCGGCGAGGTCACGGTCTGGGCGGCGCTGCCCGCCCGGGCCCGGCACGCCCGGCGCACCGGGGGCGATGCCCGTAGCGCGTGAGCCGGGCTCGGGAAATGTGTCGTTAGGCTTCCCGGGACACAGGACCACCGTTCCCGGGAGAGCCGCAGCATGGGCAAGAAGGCCGCCAAGAAGGCGCCGCAGCGCCAGTCCACCACCGCCGTCACGGGCGAGATCCCCGTGGTCGGGGCCCGCGAGGACTGCCCCTGCGGCTCGGGCCGCCGGTACAAGGCGTGTCACGGCCGGGAGGCCTCGCACGCGGTGCAGGAGCTGGTGCACCGCCCGTTCGAGGGCCTGCCGGGCGAAGCCGACTGGGTGGCCCTGCGCGAGCTGGTGCCCGCCGCCACGGTGCCGCTGACGCTGGCCGCCGGGGTGGCCGACGGCGCGACCGGTGACGTCCCGTCGGTGACCCTGGCCACCGTGCTGCCGCTGGCCTGGCCGGCCCTGCGCCGCCAGGACGGCTCGATCCTGCTCGGCCTGCAGACCCAGTCCGCCTCCGGCGACCTCAGCCGCGACCTCGCGGACGCCCTGGAGCTGGCCCTGGCCACCGAGCCGGGCAGCCCGGTGCCGGCCCGCCGGACCGTCCCGGGCGGGCGCCGCCTGCAGGACCTGCTGGACACCACCGCCGCGTTCACGCCCGCCGTGCACACCGGCTTCGAGTTCTGGCTGGAGGACGCCGAGGCCGCCACCGGCGAGGTCGCCGCCTCCCTGGAGCGCGCCAACGCCTCGGCCATCCCGACCGAGAAGCTCGCGAGCGTGGACTCCGCGTACTGGTGCGGCACCCCGGACAAGAACCACCTGCGCTGGGTGATGACCGTGCCCGAGGAGAAGCTGCTGGACGCGCTGGCCCGGCTGAACACGGCCGGCGAGGCCTCGCTCGGCCCGGACACCCGCCTGGTCGGCTCCTTCCGCGCGCACGGCCTGACCGTCCCGGTGTGGGACCTCCCGCTCGCGATGACCGCCGCCGACTGCGAGAAGCCGGCCGCCGAGTTCGCCGAGCGGCTCGCCGCGGTGCTCGCCGACGCGGCCCCGCTGACCGCCGAGGAGCGGCGCACCCGCGCGAACCTGGTGAACCGTCAGGTCACCTTGAACTAAAGGGCGCAGGATCCGCGTGATACGCGTCACATTGTCGCGGTGAACGCGCAATTTCCGGGCGTGGAGGGCGTCTTGGAAATTGGCGCGGGCGCGGATCCTTGTTACTGTCTAAAGAGTCCGGCCGCTGGTGCATCCCCCGTCGCCAGCGGCCGGATCTTTTCTTTTTCCGGAGTGCCCCGCTCGGAGCCCCCGGACGGGCCCGGGCCGAGACCCGGGAGAAGCCCGGATCCGGGCCCGGCGGACGGTGTCGACAGCCCGTCCCGCTCCGGTGGGCCTCAGTAGGCCGAACGCCCGCTGTCCAGCCGGACCGTCGCCTCCACCAACTCCCCCAGCAGCGGCCCGACCTGCGGCAGCCAGACCCCGCCGCCGACGCCCGGTCGCGGCGCGAGCACCCAGCGCACCCTCCCCCAGCCTCCGGCCGAGGGGACCCCGACGGCCGCGCCGCCGGGCGGCAGCGGCAGGAAGCCGCCCGCCCCGTGGTAGCGCAACGAGCCCGGCACCCAAGGGAGTTGGGCGAGCATCTCGCCGAGCACGTCCAGCGAGTACGGGGCCACCAGCAGCGCGTAGCGGCCCGGCATCGCCAGCACCGGGCCGAGCGGCAGCCGCAGCGCGCCCAGGTAGACCAGCGCCCGGGCGCCGGCCGCCGCGGGCAGGCTGACCGCCGAGACCGTGGAGCCGGTGGCGGCCAGCACCGGCGCGTCCGGGCTCTGCCGCTCCCACCACCAGCGCACCATCCGGGCGTCCGTGGTGGCGGCCAGCAGCGAGGGGTCGTGCGGGTGCGCGCCGGGGACGGTGCAGTCCAGGTCGCCGCAGGAGCAGCGGCCGTCGCGCAGCACGGCGCCCGGCACCACGGGCCAACGGTGGTCGACGGCGGCCGTCAGGGCCGCGGCCAGCCGGGCGGAACGATCCTCCGACCGGTCTTTCGGGTTCTCACGCATGGCGCTCGTTCCTTTCCCTGACCGCTCGGTTCGCTCCGCTCCGCCGGCGTCCGTCGGGATCCTCCGCGCGGACCCGCCGCGGCACGGACCCGGGCGGCGCGGCGCGGGGTGGGCGGCAGGGCGGACGGCGCGGCACGACGTGGAGCAGGTGTGGAGTACGACGTGAAAGGGCCGCGCAGGGCACAGCCCTTGGAACGAGAATCCCGTACGCGACCGGATGGACGCCGCCCGGGCGCGCTTGGTTCCACCGTACGAGTGAGAGAGTTCCGGCCGACCCGGCTCACGGGCGGCACGGACATACGATCCGGACGGCCGCCCGGGCCGTCCTCCCCGTTCTGCCCGCTCGCGGCCCGCTCCATGCCTCCGGGCCGAGTGGCGCGCGCACCAACCACGCGCGCCCCCCGACCGGGTCGCGATCGATGTGGAACGGGCCACCGCGTCGTCCTGGATCTGGACATGCCCCGAATGGCCTGTGTAGAAGTGGTGGCATTGCTGTCGATCAATGACGAGTAGTAGCGAATCGAGGCGAAACACGCCCTTTGGCCGTGCTCGCTCCACATTGGCCGTACCTGGGGGTTTCGCATGGCACGTAGCACCGCGTCAGGAGTGACGGCATGAACGAGTCCCACCCGTCGACGGCCCTCCCGACGACGACCGCCGAGCCTGGCGAACCCGGCTGCGCGGGCGGGCTCACCGTCCTCGACCTGCCGGACCTCCCCGGCCCCGTCAACGCCCCGGACGGCACGGCGGACGGCCGCACGGCGCCCTCCGCCGCGCTGCAGGACCGTTTGGCCGGACGCCTGTCCGATATCACCAGCCTGCACGAGCACACCGAACGGCTCGCCCGCGCCCGCGGCCTGGCCGCCACCCTGGACACCGTCCTCGCCTCCGGCGCCGCCCTGCTCGGCGCCCGGCGCGGCATGCTGGTCACCCGGCGGCCCGGCGGCGGCCCCGGACAGCCGGTCGGCCACGGCCTCGACCGCGCCAGCCTCGGCGCCCTGGAGACCGTCCCGACCGAGCAGAGCCTGCTGGCCCGGCTGCTGCGCGAACGGGACCGGCCCGCCCAGCTGCACTCCCACGACCTCGCCGAGGAC
The DNA here is from genome assembly GCF_053597855.1 of Kitasatospora sp. NPDC001225. Classification (NCBI taxonomy): domain Bacteria; kingdom Bacillati; phylum Actinomycetota; class Actinomycetes; order Kitasatosporales; family Streptomycetaceae; genus Kitasatospora; species Kitasatospora sp. NPDC001225. Next base: position 157,398 of record NZ_JBSFJC010000001.1, on the reverse strand, counting down.
CCGGCCACCGGCGCCCGGCTGCGCGAACTCGCCGTCCACCTCGGCCTCGGCGGCGCCTACGGCCTGCCGCTCGCCACCGAGGAGGACGGCCCGCTCGCCGCCGCCCTCTGGTTCTACGACGAGCCCGCCGAACCGACCGACTGCCAGCGCGAACTGGCCCGCCACTACTGCGAGATCGCCGCCCCGCTGCTCGCCAAGCAGCTGGAGGCGGACCGGATCTCGCGCACCACCGAGGCGCTGCGCCGCGGCCTGCTGCCGGACCGGCTCCCCCGGGCCGCCGGGCTGCGGCTGGCCGCCCGGCTCGTCCCCGCCGGGCTGGAGCGCTCCACCGGCAGCGACTGGTACGACGCGATCCCGCTGCCCGACGGCACCATCGGCCTCACCGTCGGCTCCGTCTCCGGCGACGGCCCCGGCGCGGGCCCCGGCTCCGCCCCCGGCGCGGCCGCCGCGATGGGCCGGGTCCGGGCCGCGCTGCGGGCGTACGCGGTGCTGGAGGGCGAGGACCCGGTCTCCGTCCTGGGGGACCTGGAGCTGCTGCTCAAGACCACCGAGCCGACCCGCACCGCCACCGCCGTCTACGCCTGGATCGAGCCCGAGGAGCGCCGGATCACCCTGGCCGGCGCCGGGCACTGCCCGCCCGTCCTGGTCGGCCGGCACGGCGCCGAGTTCGTGGAGACCTCGCTCTCCGCCCCGCTCGGCATGCTGGCCTGCTGGGAGGCCCCCGGGGTGGAGTTCGTCGCCGAGCGCGGCGACACCCTGCTGCTCTACACCGAGGGCCTGGCCCGCCGCTGCGGCCCGACCCTGCACGCCGGGCAGGCCAACCTGCGCCGGGCCGCCGCCGACGCCCCGCGTGACGTGCGGATCGACCCGGACCGGCTCTGCGCCCACCTGCTGGCCGTCTGCCCGGACCCGGACGCCGGGGGCACGGCCACCGACGACCTGATGCTGCTGGCGGCCCGCTTCGAGTGACGGTTCGGGCCCGGAACGAACGGGCGGCCGTGCGTCCGTACCATGGACGGACGCACGGCCGCCCGCGCGTGTCGCGATCCGACACCTCCCCCAGGGGCGGCGGTACCACCCCCCAAGGAGGCGTTGCACGTGACCGAGGACCGTACCCCCGCGGTGGCCGAGAACCCCGAGGCCGAGGGCGGCGAGGAGCCTGAGCAGCACAAGGGCCGCAAGAACGGTCTCTACGGCGACATCTCCGACGAGCTGGCCGCCTCGATGAAGTCCGGCTGGGCCGACACCGAGCTGCACGGCCTCGCCCCCGTCGCCCAGGCCCCGTACGCGGCCGAGCGCCGCGCCGCGCTGTCCGCCGCCTACCCCGGCGAGCGCCTGGTCGTCCCGGCCGGCAACCTGCGGGTCCGCTCCAACGACACCGACTACGCGTTCCGCGCCGCCAGCGAGTACGTCCACCTCACCGGCGACCAGACCGAGGACGCGGTGCTGGTCGGCGAGCCGACCGGCGCGACCGGCCACGACTTCGTGCTCTACCTGCTGCCCCGCTCGAACCGCGAGAACGGCGAGTTCTGGCTGGACGGCTACGGCGAGCTGTGGGTCGGCCGCCGGCACAGCCTGGCCGAGCAGGAGCAGCTGCTCGGGCTGCCCGCCCGCGACGTGCGCAAGGCCGCCGAGGAGCTGGCCGCGAAGGCCGCCGACTCCGCCGTGCCGACCCGCATCGTCCGCGGCTACGACGCCGGCCTGGAGGCCGCGCTCGCCGACGCCCTGGACGCCGACAAGGACGCCGGGCTCAAGGAGTTCCTGAGCGGCCTGCGGCTGGTCAAGGACGCGTGGGAGATCGGCGAGCTGCGCGCCGCCTGCGACGCCACCGTCAAGGGCTTCACCGACGTGGTCCGCGAGCTGGGCCAGGCCGTCGCCACCTCGGAGCGCTGGATCGAGGGCACCTTCTGGCGCCGCGCCCGGGTCGAGGGCAACGACGTCGGCTACGGCACCATCGCCGCGGCCGGCCCGCACGCCACCACCCTGCACTGGGTGCGCAACGACGGCGACGTGCGCCCGGGCGAGCTGCTGCTGCTGGACGCGGGCGTGGAGACCAGCACCCTCTACACCGCGGACGTCACCCGCAGCCTGCCGATCAACGGCAGCTTCACCGAGGTCCAGCGCCGGATCTACGACGCGGTGTACGACGCCCAGGAGGCCGGCATCGCCGCGGTGAAGCCCGGCGCCCGGTTCCGCGACTTCCACGAGGCCTCGCAGCGCGTGCTCGCCGAGCGGCTGCTCGCCTGGGGCCTGCTGGACGCCTCGGTGTACGACGTCGAGAAGGTCCTGGAGCTGGGCCTCCAGCGCCGCTGGACCCTGCACGGCACCGGCCACATGCTCGGCCTGGACGTCCACGACTGCGCCCACTCGCGCCGCGAGGAGCACGTCGACGCGCTGCTGGTCCCCGGCATGGTGCTGACCGTCGAGCCCGGCCTGTACTTCCAGCAGGACGACCTGACCGTGCCGGAGGAGTACCGCGGCATCGGCGTCCGGATCGAGGACGACATCCTGGTCACCGCCGACGGCAACGAGAACCTCTCGGCCGGCCTGCCCCGCAGCGCCGAGGACGTCGAGGCCTGGATGGCCTCGCTCGCCTGAGCCTGCGCACGACGGCCGTGACGCGGCCACGATGAAGGGCCCGGCCTCCCGAGCAGTGGGAGGCCGGGCCCTTCGGCTCCGGTGCGGGCGTCCGTTACCGGCGGCCCTGGGGGTCGAAGGCGGGCCGGCGGGCGGCCTGGTGACCGTTCGCCTGGGCGCCCACCTGGACCTCCACGTCGTACTGCGGGGCCTTCTTCATCGTGATCCGGAAGGAGTACTCGGCCGAGTCGCCCCTCCGGTTGACCTCCAGCCCGGTCGGGGCGACCGCGGTCAGACCGTCGCAGGCCTCGCGCAGCTCGACCGGCTTCCACGCGCCGCCGGCCATGACCTCCAGCGTGACGTCGTCCGGGGTCAGCCACGAGGCGCTCGACACGGCCACCACGGGGTGCAGGTCCGCGGTGCCCTGCGGCGCGTCGACCACGAAGCCGAAGTCGGCGGGAGTCGTCCCGACCTTGGGGCTCGACGTGGTCACGCCGCTCACCACCGGGCTCTTGTGGTCGACGACCGTGGCGTTCAGCTCGGCCTTCGCGATGCCCTGGTAGTCCGTGGAGTTCGGCACGGGGGCGTCCGCCTCGATCGTGATCCGCCCCGGCCGGTTGGCCGTGGACAGCCGCATCCGGTACTCGATGGTCCGGCTCTCACCGGCGGCCAGCGTGAAGGCCCCGTCCTTCCGGTTGATCACGTAGTCCATCCCGGTGCCCTGGCTGAGCTCCAGCTTCTTCCAGCCCGAGGCGTCCTTGCGCTCCAGGGTGCCGTCCGCCGTCGCGATGATCCGGCTGCAGGGCGCGCCCTCGTACTGCTGGGTGGCCACCACCGGGGCGACGCTGCGGGTGCCGGTGGCGTCGTTGTTCTTCCAGGTCACGGAGAAGGACACCAGGCCGTTGAGCTCGATCTGCCCGCCCTCGTCCAGGCCGCCGAAGGTGATGCCGATCCCGCTTCCGCCGGACTCGGCGGGGCCGGCCTTCGGCGCGGCGGGCTTGACGGCGGGCTTGGCCGGCGCCTTCGCGACGGGCCTGGCCTCGGCCTTGGCGGCCCCGGCCGCGGGCGCCGCGGCGGCCGGGGCGGGGGTGGTCGGCGCGGCCTCGGTGGTCGGCGCGGCCGGGGCGGGGACGGTCGGGACGGCGCCCGCACCGGGGGTGGCCGACGAGGTGACGGCCGGGGTGGAGGCGGGAGCGGAGGCGGCGACGGACGCCTCGCCGTTCGTCGGGCCGCAGGCCGCGATTCCCACGGCGGTGACGACGGCCAGCGGGACGATCTTCGCAATACGGGCGATAACGGACGCGTTCATGTGACAGTCCCCCCAAGGACATGGTGATGGTGGTGATCGAATGAGCGGGCGCCTACGGTCGCGCCCCGAGGAACCGGCCCGAGCCCCCCGGCTCCGCCGGCTCGCTCTCCCTGCCTCTCACCCTGATAGACGTCCATCCCGCCGGGGGGTTGCAGGCCGGTTCGAAGAATTTTTCCCGGCCCCTCCCCGGAACGCCGAAAGGCGCCGCGACCGGGGGAAACCCGGTCGCGGCGCCTCAACTGCCAGTGTGGAACGGCTACTTCACGACCGTCACCGGGACGATCAGCTCCTTCACGGAGGTCAGCGGCGCGGAACCGTCGTACGGCAGCACCGCCTGGACGGACACCGGCATCGTGCCGGGCCCGTCCAGCTTGTCGAGGGCCATCCGGTACGTCACCGTCCTGGACTCTCCCGGCGCGAGCGAGAACTGGGCCTGCTGGCCCACCATGGCGTAGTCCATGCCGCCGCCGATCGCGAGCGGGATCTCCTTCCAGACGCCGCCGTCCTGGCGCTCCAGCTTGCCCTTGTTCATCGTGACCATCTCGCTCGGCGGCGTCCCGGCGTACTCCTTCGTGTAGACCAGCGGCTGGAGCTTGTCGTAGGTCTTCTGACCGGTGTTCCGGTACGTCACCGTGAAGGTCACCGGGGTGCCGTTGGTGGACACCTTCTGCCCGGCGCCGAGGCCGCCGTCGACCGTGATCGCGATGTCCTTCGCGCCCTTGTCGGACGCGGTCAGGGACGGTGACTTGTGGCCGCTCACGTCCAGGCTGTTGACGATCGCCGTCAGGCCCGACTGGTAGTCGCTCTTGAGCCCGTTCGCCACCACGAAGACCTGGTCCAGGCCCATCCCCCACAGCTGGGCGGTGAAGGTGTCCCCGGGCTTGCAGGTGACGTTCCACTGGGTCTTGTCGATCGTCTTGCCGGCCACGGTGGACTTGGTCCGCACGGGTGCGCCGACCGAGGAGTAGCCGTTGTCCGGGAAGTAGGGCCGGCCCCAGATCGGGCAGTTCGGCTGGTGGCCCCAGCCGCTGTCGGCGACCAGGTCGTCCGTCGTCGGCCAGGCGCCGCCCTCGAGTTCGTCCGGGGAGTTGTAGGCCACGACCAGGACGCCGTACGGCTCGCACCTGGCCGGCGCCCAGCCCTGCTGCGGCTCCGTCGGCGCGCCCGGACTCAGGACGCAGACCCGGTCGGCCGAGACCGGTACGGCCTTCCAGCCCGCCGGCACCTTGAACTTGACGCCGCGCAGGCTGGACGAAGTCGCCGGGCCGCTCGCGGTGCCGGGGGCGGAGGTCGCGGTGGTCGGGACGCCGTCGGCGAGCGGGACCTCCGTCTCGGCCTCGCTGGTGGGCGTGCCCGGATCGGTGGGGGCGGCCGTCGGGCTGGGGTCGCCGGTCGGCTCGGGCGTCGGGCTCGGCGAGCTGGTCAGGGTGGCGGCCGGGGGCGGGACCTCGTCCTGGGCGACCGGCTCGCCGTGGAAGGTGAGCACGCCGAGCGCCATGGCGGCGGCCAGGCCGAGCGGCACGGTGACGGCGTACACCGGGCGCAGCCGGCGGATCCGGTTCTTCGGGGGAGCGGCCGGGCGCAGGCTGGCGGCCGTGACGAGGGAGGCCCGGGCCGTCATCGCCTCGCGGAGCAGCCGTTCCGTCGGTGTCTCGGCCGGCCCGTCGCCGTCGCCGCCGGTGCGGCGGGGGAGCTTGTCGGTCATCGAACCTTCTCCAGGTGCTTTTCCAAGGCGTCCAGAGCGCGGCTGGCGGTGGACTTCACGGCACCCCGGGACAGTCCCAGGGTCTCGGCTATCTGCGCCTCCGACAGGTCGGACCAGTAGCGCAGCACCAGCACCTCACGCTGGCGGGGAGTCAACTCCTGCAGGGCCACCAGCACCCGGCGGTGCTCGTCGTTGAGCACCGCGTGGTCCTCGGCGGACGGGGCGTCGGCCACGTGCGGCGGCACGTACTCGCGGGCGGTCTTGCGGCGGCGCAGCATCGAGCGGGCGCCGTTGACCACCGAGGTGCGCAGGTAGCCGAGCGCGTTGTCGAGGTCGTCCAGCTCCTCGCCGTAGCGCTGGTAGAGCTGGGTGAAGGCGTCCTGGACGACGTCCTCGGCCAGGTCCTGGTGGTCGACCAGCATGACCGCCATCCGGACCAGGCCGAGCCGGTGGGCGTGGTACAGGTCGGTCAGGGTGGGCCGGTCCTCGGCGGGCTTGCGACCGCCGCGCAGCAGCCGGAAACCGGAGCGGCGCTGCTTCGCCTCCTGCTCGGTGGCGGCGCCGGCGAGCGGCTCGCCGGCCTCCTGCGCGCCGAACAGCGCGGCGACGACTCCACGGATGGAGAAGCCCCGCCCCCCTGCCTGCGCGGCGGTCGGCCCGATGGCCATGGACATGCGCGTTTCCGCTTTCCCCCGGGACGGTGACGGCGGCCGCCGTTCCGTCAGGTCACCTGATCAAGATCGTGATCGGGGGGATCATCCCAGCCGCCCTCTGCCGGGTTCCCTCCGCCCCCGTATCAAAGGACGTGTGACGGGGGTGAAGGTTGCAGGCGGGTTCGAAGAAAATTCCGAAGGGGTCGGGACGGCTACACTCACCGGCATTCCGCCACCCGTGAGCAGGGGGTTCGCATGGCCGAGCAGCACGCCGAGGACCGGACCGGTGCCGCCCCGCGGCCGGTGCCCGTCGCCATCGGCCGGCGCCCGGAGCCCGTGCACGACGTCGCGGTGTACGCCTTCCCGGGCATGGCGCCGTTCGAACTCGGCGTGGTGGTCGAGGTGTTCGGACTGGCGCGGCCCGAGCTGGCCGGGCTGCTGGCGGCGCCCTGGTACGGGCTGAAGGTCTGCGCCGACCGGCCCGGGACGCCGCTGGAGGCGGTGGGCGGCTTCGCGCTGACCGCCCGGCACGGGCTGGACGAGCTGGCCGCGGCCGACACGGTGGTGGTCCCTGGGGTGCCGAACCCGTTCGGCGGCGTCTCCCCCGACCTGGTCGAGGCGCTGCGCACCGCGCACGGGCGCGGCGCCCGGATCGTGTCGATCTGCTCGGGCGCCTTCGCACCGGCCGCCGCCGGACTGCTGGACGGCCGGGAGGCGACCACCCACTGGCGGTACGCCGAGCTGCTCCAGCAGCGGTACCCGGCGGTGCGGGTCGACCCCGACGTGCTGTACGTGGACAACGGCGACGTGCTCACCAGCGCGGGCAGCGCCGCCGGCATCGACCTCTGCCTGCACCTGGTCCGCCGGGACCACGGCGCCAAGGTGGCCAACGCGGTGGCCCGCCGCTTCGTGGTGGCGCCGCACCGGGACGGCGGGCAGGCCCAGTTCGTCGAGGCGGCGGTCCGCCCGGTCGAGGAGGAGGACGACGGGATCGCCCGCAGCATGCGGTGGGCGCTGGACCACCTGTCGTCCCCGCTGACCATCTCGCAGCTGGCCCGCGCCGCCCGGATGTCGGACCGCTCGTACCTGCGGCACTTCACCGCCCGCACCGGGACCAGCCCGATGCGCTGGGTCGTCACCCAGCGCATCGCGACCAGTCTGGCGCTGCTGGAGTCGCCGGAGGGGACGGTGGAGGAGATCGCCGCGGCGGTCGGCTTCGAGAGCGCCGCGACCTTCCGCCACCACTTCGGCCGGGTGATGCGCACCTCGCCGACCGCCTACCGGCGCTCCTTCGGGCGCGGGGTGGCCTGAGCGCGCGGCCTACTGCCCCTCGCGCTCCTCCGCGCGCTTCTCCTCGGCCTTCTCCGCGGTCCTCTCCCCGGCCTTCTCCGCGGACTTCCCCTCGCGCCGGTCCGCGTTGGCGACGATCGCGTCGTGCAGCCACTGGGCCAGGCCCGGCGCGATCTTCTCGTAGGTGTCGGTCCAGCGCGGGTCCGAGACGTACAGGCAGGCCAGGCCGCGGTGGATGGTGTACGTGCAGTCGTAGAAGTTCTGGCGGATGTGCTGCCGGTGCTCCTCCGCGAGGCCGGTGGCCACCGTGCCGTCGGCGGGCTCGCCGGCGGTGACCGCCCCGGCCAGGCGCTCGTTGAGCGCGGTCATCTCGACCTGGATGCGCTGCCAGTCGGCCTTGGAGTAGCCGCCGGTGCGGCGCTGCGACTCGGCCCAGGCCGCGGTGTCGCCCCAGCGCTGCTCGGCCTCCTGCTCCCAGTCCTCCTGGTAGCCCTCGCCGAAGATCTCGAACTTCTCCTCCGGGGTCAGCTGAATGCCCATTCTCCGTGCCTCCATGGCGTGTTCGACGGCTGAGGCGAGCTCCTGGAGGTGACCGATCCGGTCGGTGAGCAACCGGTGCTGCCGCCGGAGGTGCTCGGTCGGGCTGACCGAGTCGTCGTCCAGGATCGCCGCGATCTCGTCCAGGGGGAACCCGAGCTCCCGGTAGAAGAGGACCTGCTGCAGCCGGTCGAGGTCGGCGTCCACGTACCGGCGGTAGCCGGACCGGGTCCGGCCGGCCGGGGACAGCAGGCCGATCTCGTCGTAGTGGTGCAGGGTGCGGACGGTCACCTTGGCGATCTTCGCCACGGCGCCGACCGAGTAGCCCTCACTGGTCATCGGGGTTCCTCCCTGGTGCTGACCACCACCCTCGGCTCTCACGTCGCGTGAGGGTCAAGCCGTGGACGGGGACGGGCCCGTGCCGTCAGACCCCGGCGCCGGCCAGCGCCCGCTCGCGCCGCCGGCCGCCCCGACCGCCCCGACCGCCCCGGCGGCCGGTGCCGCCGCTGCCGCCGTCGCCCGGTGCGCCGGGCCGCTGCCGCCGGGACCGCTGGGTGGGCCAGAACAGCACGTACCCGGCGGAGACCACCACGAAGGCGAGCCGGACGAAGCCGCGGGCCGCGTCGGACGGGAGCAACAGCGTGCCGCCGTACAGCGCGGCCAGCGCGATCCAGCTCCACCACGGGACGAGCCGCTTCTGCCCGACGGCGTCCCAGAGCAGGGTGCCGAGCAGGATCGAGGCCGTGTAGTACGTGTAGACGCTCGGGTCGAGCAGGATGCGGGCGTCCGCGCCCAGCAGCACCACGGCCGGCCAGCGGCCGCGCCAGACGGCGACGCAGCCGAGCCCGATGCCGAGCGCGAACTGGGTCGGCCGGTCCCACCAGGGGGTGGCCGGGTCGGTGACCCCGAACCAGCGCAGCGCGGAGGCGGGCTGGTTCGGGATGGTGAACTTGGCGGCCGCCATGGTGTCCAGGTTGCCCAGGTAGAACGGCAGCCAGGCGATCGCCACCAGGGCGCAGAACCAGAGCGCGGTGCGCAGCCAGGCGGGCCGGGGCAGCGCCAGGATCAGCGGGGCGAAGGCGATCGCCCAGGGCTTGGAGTCCACCGCCAGCGCCAGGAAGACCGCGACCTGAACGGGCTTGCCGCGGGCCAGGGCGTGCGCGGCGAGGGTGGTGAAGAACAGCGCGAGGACGTCGTCCAGGTGCGCGAAGCGGACCGAGACCTCGACCCACATCGGGATGAACGCCAGCCCGGCGATCAGCAGCCGCTGCTGCAGCCGCCGGTGGTTGGTCCCGGTGCCGAGGTAGTACAGGGCCGCGGTGCGGCCGACCACGACCAGCATCACCAGGCCCAGCCCGGCGCTCACCGCCTCGGCGATCAGCTCGCCGGTGTGCGGTGCGAACGGGGCGGTGAGCCGGGCCGCGGCCAGGCTGACCGGGCCGATCTGGAGCTCCGGGTGGTGGGCGTAGAGCGACAGGCCGCCGTCGGGCTGGCCGCTGAAGAGCAACTGCTCGCCCTGGCGCAGGTAGTGCCAGGAGAAGCCGCCGCTGGGCTCGACCAGGAGGAACCAGAGCACCGTCCAGGCGGTCAGCAGGACGTGGTGCCTCCGGAGCGGCAGCCCGGCTATCCGCCCGGTCGTCGCCTCGTAGTCGGTGGTGGTCCGTGCCGTGCGTGCTACCCGCACCTGTCCTCTCCCCGCCGTTCCGCCCCCCTCCGGCCGGACATCCTATGTGACGGAGGAGAACCGTCCGGACCGCCCGCGGGACGGCCCCGGTCGGCCCCCGGAACGGCCCGTGCCGCCCGCGGATCCGTCCGAGGGGACGGTGCGGGCGGCACGGGGGTGTTCCGGATCAGTGCGCTTCGGGTCGGCGCGCCTCGGGTCGGCGCGCTCGCGTCAGCGCGCTTCGCCTCAGCCCTGCTGGGCGGACTTGCGGCGGCGCAGCACCACGAGGGTGCCGACACCGGCCACCAGGACGGCGCCGCCGGTGGCCGCGATGGCGGTGGTGTTGCTACCGCCACCGGTCTGGGCCAGGGCCTTGTCGCTGCCGTCCGCGGCGGCCTTGGCCTTGTCGACGGCGGCCGGGGTCAGCGGCGGCGGGGTGATGACCGGGGGCTCCACCGGGAAGTCGATCGGGCCCGAGGTGTCGCCGCTGCTCTCGACCGGGGCCGGGGCGGTGGCCGAGCCGGAGGGCTCACCGGTGGCCGGAGTGGTCGGCTTCTCGGTCGGCTTCTCGGTGGGCTTCTCGGTCGGGGTGTCGGTCGGCTTGCCGGTGGGCGTCTCGGTCGGCTTCTCGGTCGGCGTGACGGTCGCGGTGGCCGACGGCGAGCCGCTCGCGGTCGGGCTGGGCTTGCCCGTCTGGGACTGGGTCGGCGTCGGGCTGGGCTTGCCGGTGTGCGTCGGGGTCGGCTTGCCGCCCGGCGCCTTGATGGTGAAGCCCACGCCGCCGTCGCAGCTGAGGTGGCCGTTGTCGACCGGCTGGTGGGTGGAGTCGTCGAGCTGGGCGGCGAAGACGACCGGGACGACGCCGGCCCGGCCGAGCGGGGAGCCGTCGGTGAAGGACGCCCGGACCTTGATCGGGACGTTCTTGCCGCGGTTCACCCCGAGCAGGTCGTCGGCGACCGGGTTGCCGGCCGAGTCGAGGGTGCCGAGCATCATCAGGACGGAGCTGTTCTTCTCGCCGCTCTGGTCGGGGGCGACCACGGCGGTCTGCCACTCACCGCCGGGGAGCCGGTACTGGACCTTGAGGTCCTTCGCCTGGAGCGAGCCCGCCTTGTTCTTGAACTTGAGCAGCGGGATGAAGACGAAGTCGTGCTTCGTCCGGTTGTCGATCTTGAAGGTGAACTCGCGGGCGTCGCCGCCGGCGATGAAGGTGCCGGGCACGCCGTTCAGCGAGAGGTCGAGGCTCGCGCGCGACGCCTTGTCGGCCTGCGAGGCGACGGCGGACGGGGTGCCGGTGGCACCGACGGCCATGGCGCCCTGGGCGCCGGCCAGGACGAGCGAGGACGCGAGCGCGGCGGCCCCGGCAAGGGCAAGACTGCGACGTATGGACAAGGGAGACCTCACGGAAGTGTCCGGGCGAGGCCCGGGCGCGAGGGGGCGGCCGAAGAACGCCGCGGACCCCCCGCGAAAGCTGAAAGTGCGACGGAGAGTACCGAACGACGGGACCGGTCCGGAAGGCGGGTGGCACACTGCGGTCCGGGCCCGGGAGAGGGCTGCCCGATTCGTCCAACTCTGGCCGTCCGTACGCCTTTTGCGCTCGGCTGGGACGGCGGCCGGATGACGGGTACACGCCCGGAGGACGGTACCGCACGACCCCCGGCGGCGGGCGGCGCGTGCGCGCGGCACCCGGCCCGCCGGGGGTCGGTCCGTGAGGGGGTCGATCTGTGAGGGGGTCGGCCGTGCGGAACCGGCCGTGAGCGATCTGCCCCGAGGGGCCGGCCCGGAGGATCAGCCCGCGAAGAAGGACTTGGCCGCGATCACCGCGCGCTCGTCCGCCAGCGCCTCGCCCGGGCGGGTGCCGTGGCCCAGCAGCACCCCGCCCCAGCGCATCCCCATGTAGTCGGCGGTCAGCCGAAGGGTGCCGATCAACGGCTCGGCGTTGTCGTCGTCCTCGGTGGCGAGGGCGGTCACGCCCCAGATGGTGCCGCCGCGCATCCCCTCGCGGAACTCCACGCCGGGCACCCGGAACCAGGCCGACCAGTAGTCGAGGTAGAGCTTGGCGCTGGTCGGCAGCGCGTACCAGTACAGCGGCGCGACGAAGACCAGGTCGGTGGCCGCCAGGGTGGCGTCCAGCAGCGTCCGCTCGTGGCCGGCCGGCTCGGGGTACGTGCCGTCGCCGGTGTGCCGCAGGTCCCGGAAGGGCGGCAGCGGGTGCTCGTCCAGCCGCAGCCACCGCTGCTCGGCGCCGGCCGGCAGGCTCGACTCGGCGGCCAGCCGGGCGAGCCGGGCCGAGTTGCCGTCGGGGCGCGCGCTGGCGTCGAGGAACAGGAAACGGCGCGGCGTCTCGGCGCCGGGCGGCTGATCGCCCATCAGGACTCCTCCGTGGTACGTACGGTGCGGACGCAGGAGAGAGCAGCCGTCGGACGCCGGTTTATTCCGCGCCCATGCCAACCGCCGGGCGGCAGCCGGGGATTGGCGGGCGCGGGTCCGGTCCGGAAGCCCGGCCCGGGGGCCGGCGGGCGGAGGTCAGTCGGGCAGCCCGGCCCGGCGGCGGGCGACCTCGGCGACCGCCGCCCAGTCCTTGTCCCCGTCGCCGTGGGCCAGCGCGTCCAGGAAGGCGTCCCGCAGGACGCTGCCGATCGGCAGCGGCACGTTGCGCGCGGCGCCCGCGTCCAGCGCGAGGCCGACGTCCTTGAGGCCGAGCGGCAGCCGGAACCCGGCCGGCTCGTACCGGCGTTCGGCCACCATCGCGCCGTAGCCGGTGTGGATCGGTCCGGGGAAGAGCGTGCCGGTGAGCAGGTCGACCAGGTCGGTCGGCCGGATCCCGTGCGCCTCGGCCAGGCTGCACGCCTCGGCCATCGACTCGATCGCGCAGGCGATCAGGAAGTTGGTGCTGATCTTGACGGTGTTGGCCTGGCGGGGGCTCTCGCCGAAGTGCCAGGTGCGCTCGCCCATCGCGGCGAACAGCGGCTCGGCCCGCTCCAGCAGTTCGGGCGCGCCCGCGACCAGGATGTTCAGCCGCCCCGCCGCCGCGACCGGCGGCCGGCCGAGGACGGGGGCGGCGACGTAGCCGACGCCGTGCTCGGCGTGCAGCGCCTCGGCCCGCTCGGCGAGGGCGAGCGAGACGGTGGCCATGTTGACGTGCAGGGTCGCCCCGGCGCCGGCCAGCAGCGCGGGGTCGAGCAGCAGCCGCTCGACCGCCGCGTCGTTGGCGAGCATGGAGACCACCGTGTCGGCGGCGAACACCTCGGCGAGCGAGCCGGCCGCCTCCGCGCCCTCGGCCACCATGGCGGCCACCGGCTCGGGCGAGCGGTTCCAGACCCGTACGGTGTGGCCGGCCCGCAGCAGGCTGCCGGCCATGCCGCGCCCCATCGCACCCAGCCCCACGAAGCCGATCGTCCGCCCGGTCATCCGCGCACTCCCGTTGCCGCCGCACCGCTCGTATGCGGCCGACTGTACGTCAGAAGTCTTGCGGTACCCGCCGGTCGGCACGGAAGCACACCCGGAGCCGGGCCGGTTCTCAGGCGCAGGCGCGGGCCCTCGACGGCAGCCGGGTGCGGTCGGCGGCCGCGCCGCGCTCCAGCTCGGCGACCACCCGGGTGCGCAGCAGCTCGTACTGGGCCTGGAGCCGGCCGGGGCGGGCCGGGCGGGCGACCGGTCGGCCTCGGCCGACCAGCTCGTCCGGCCCGAACTGCTCGCGGGTGAGGTCGATCTCGAAGCCGGTGGCGAAACGGTTCCACCAGTGGAGGTCCGTCCGCACCCCGTCGACGTACACCTCGCCCATCATGAGCTCGCCGCCGAGCAGGTCGTGCACCACCATCGCCGTCACCCCGCACTGACCACGGGCGGGATTGTCGGGACGCCAGTGGGCCAGATCCTCGGGCGCACAGGTGTCGACGCCCCAGGAGGAGCGGATCGCGCGTTCGATGTCGTTGAGGGTCCACGCCGTCATACCGGGAAGCCTGCCACGCGCCACTGACAGCGGCACCGGCTTTTCGAAGGGTCATCCCGTGTTCTGCGGCTACCCTTCCGGCGTTCACCCGAACGAGACCCCGGCCCGGCGGGCCCGGCCCCTGGCGCGGGGCGGGCCCGCCGGGCCCCCGGTCACTTCGCCAGCTCGGCGACGCCCGCCTGCGCGAACTGCTCGTCCAGGTCGCCGCTGGGCGCGCCCGCGACGCCGACGGCCGCGATCGGGGCGCCCTTCGACTGGATCGGGGCGCCGCCGGCCAGGAACAGGGTGCCCGGGATGTCCTTCAGGTTCGGGGCCTGGGCCAGGCGCTTGGCCAGCTCCGAGGTCGGGGCGTTCCAGGACACCGCGGTGAAGGCCTTGCGCTCGGCCGAGACCGGGGCCTGCGGGCCGGCGCCGTCGCCCTTCAGCAGCACCCGGGTGACGCCGTCGCGGTCGACGACCGCGACCGACACGTGCTGGCCGGCCTTGGTGGCCGCGTCCAGGGCGGCCTGGGCGGCGCGGGTGGCGGCGTCGATGGTCAGGCCGCTGCTCGGGGCCAGGTTCTTGTTCTGGGTGTCGGCCTTCGCCGCGGCCGGGACGGCCGGGGTGTCGGTGGACTCGGCGCTGGCCGAGACGGCACCCACGGTGGCGGCGGCGAGCGCGGCGGCGGCGACGGTGCCGGTCAGCACCCGGGTGCGGACGGAGGTCTTCTTCATGGTCCAGCTCCTCAGCGGATCTGCGGGGTGGGGTCGGGTGAGGTGGGGCGGGGTGGGGGAGTTCGGGGGCCGCCGGGCCGTTGGGGGGATCGCCCGGCGGCGTGCTTCGATCCTCCGGCCGGGGAAGGGGCCGCCGCATCGGCGGTCCGGCGCGGGCGTCCGGGCATGATGGGGGACGGCGGCGTCAACCGATCGGCTGATGCGGCCCCGGGCCGGACGGGTCACCATCGAGGGATCGGTGCGGGTCGGTGCGGGTCGGTGCGGATCGGGACGGGCCCGTACGGACCGGTACGGCCGGTACGGGCAGGCGCCGACCGCGCACGCACCACCCGTTCAGCCAGGAGCCACCCGTGCAGCAGCCCCGCCCGACCGCCGGCCGCCCCGCCGCGGACCGCACCGGCGCCGGCGGCGCCCTCGGCCACGACGCCGGCGATCCGGACGCGGGCCGGCTCGCACTGCTGCTGGACTCCGCCTTCCTGCTGCTGCTCGCCGCCTCGCTCAGCCGCTACCTCACCCACCACTCCGGCACCGCGCAGGCGCCCTGGGTGATCGGGCTGAGCGCGGCCCTCGCGGTCGCCCAGCCGGCCGGGTCCTGGCTCGCCCACCGCCGTCCGACCGCCCCGGACCGGCACCGCCGCTGGGCGCTGGCCCTGGTGGTGGCGCTCTGGGTGGTGCTGGTGCTGCTCGCGCCGAGCTTCGCCTGGTGCGCCGTGCCGCTGATCTACACCGGGCTGCGGGTGCTGCCCGCGAAGGCGGCCATCCCGCTGGTCGGCGCGCTGACCCTGCTGGTGGTGACCGCCGAGGTCCGGCTGCCCGGCGGCGCCGACGCCACCCTCGTCCTGCTGCCGGCCGCGGTGGCCGGACTCGCCACCGGCGTCTTCCTCTTCATGGCCCGGCAGGCCGCCCGGCAGCGCGCGCTGATCGCCGACCTGGTCCGCACCCGGCGCGAACTCGCCGCCACCGAACGGCGCGAGGGCACCCTGGCCGAGCGCGAGCGGCTGGCGATGGAGATCCACGACACCCTGGCACAGGGCCTGTCCAGCCAGCAGATGCTGCTCCAGGCCGCCGAGCGCACCTGGGACACCCACCCGGCGACCGCCCGCACCCACGTCCGCACCGCCGCCTCGGTGGCCGCCCGGAACCTGGCCGAGGCCCGCCGCTTCGTCCACGACCTCGCCCCGGCGGAGCTGTCCGACGGCCGCACCCTCGACCGGGCGCTGCGGGCGCTGGCCGAGCGGGAGTCCGCCGAGAGCGGGCTGCCGGTCCGCTTCCACCTGGACGGCGCGCCTGTGCCGCTGCCCGCCGCCGCGCAGGCCGCGCTGCTGCGGATCGCCCAGGGCGCGCTGGCCAACGTCCGCGAGCACGCCGGGGCGTCGACGGCCGCGATCACGCTGTCCTTCCTCGGCGACCAGGCCGTGCTGGACATCGCCGACGACGGGCAGGGCTTCGACCCGGGCGCGGCCGGGGGCGGTGCGGGTGTCGGCGCCGGGGACGGGGGCGGGGGCGGGGGCGGCCGTGGGTACGGCCTGCCGGCGATGCGGGCCCGGCTGCGGCAGCTGGGTGGCAGGCTGACCGTGGAGAGCGCGCCCGGCGAGGGCACCGTCGTCTCCGCCGCGATCCCCCTGGACGACCGATGAGCCCGGAACACCGGTCCCCCGAAGCACAGATGAGCCCGGACGAGCGATGACCCTGGAGCACCGATGAGCACGACTCCCGGCCGGACCACTCCCGTCCGGACCGCTCCCGTCCGGTTGCTGGTCTGCGACGACCACGCCGTGGTGCGGGCCGGACTGCTGGCGCTGCTCGCGAGCGCCGGCGACATCGAGGTGGTCGGCGAGGCCAGCACCGGGGAGGAGGCCGTCGCGCTGGCCGCCCGGCTGGCCCCGCAGGTCGTCCTGATGGACCTCCAACTCGGCGACGGCATCGACGGGGTGGAGGCCACCCGGCGGATCACCGCCGCCCCGGACGGGCCGCACGTCCTGGTGCTCACCACCTACGACACCGACGCCGACATCACCCGGGCGATCGCCGCCGGCGCGACCGGCTACCTGCTGAAGGCCGAGCGGCCCGAGGAGCTGTTCGCCGCCGTGCACGCGGCCGCGCAGGGCCGCACGGTGCTCTCGCCGCCGGTCGCCTCCCGGGTGATGGCGCAGATGCGGGCGCCCTCGCCGCAGCTCACCGAGCGCGAGCTGGACATCCTCGGACAGCTGGCGCAGGGGCTGGGCAACCGGGAGATCGCCCGGGCGCTGTTCATCAGCGAGGCCACGGTGAAGACCCACCTCGGCCGGATCTACGACAAGTTGGGCGTGGACACCCGGTCGGGCGCGGTGGCGGTGGCGAAGGAACGCCGGCTGCTGCGCTGAGCCCGCCCGCTCTCCCCTCCCCCGGCCGCTTCCCCCGCTGCTTCCCCGGCCGCTTCTCCGGCCGCTTCCCCGGCTGCGCTGGGCGCCCGTCCGGTGTCACAGCGTGCTGCCACGATGCTCGGAATGTCGGATTCCACGGCGGCGTCCAGCACTACGTGTCCGCGCCCGGCGTCGGGCGGCTCGGGCGGCGGACACCCCGGTGGGACGACAAACCGCTGGTCCTGGGCCTTTCCGACCGCCGCGGAGCACTCCGTCACGATGTGGATGTTTTGTGGATTCCGCTATTGACAAACCAACCACGCGGTTTGTTAGTTTGAGATCAACGCCCGGAGGTGGGGGCTCGCCGGGCCTGTGCGGACCGCTCTCGCCGGAGGGGGGTGTGGCCAGGGGGGAACGGCGGGTTTGCCGGGGTGTCGGGGGGGAGCGGCAACGCCGAAGCCGCGCGACGAGGCGGCGTGGAGCGAGTCCGGGGGGACTCGCTCCACGCCTCCCCCGGTCCCCAGCGCCCCCGGTTGGACCAGCACTCTCGGCCGGACCAGCACCCCCGGCTAGACCAGCGCGCTCCAGTACGGGCAGCGGACGTACGGCAGCGGCGGCGCGCAGCGGTCGACGCTCCCGGACAGCACCGGGCCCCGCTCCGAGCGGGCCACTCCGGGCGAGCTCGCCGTCAGCCCGGCCTCGCCCGACTCGCCGAAGCGCAGCTCCAGCCGGTAGCCGTCCGGCGTGGCCGCGGCGACGCCGGGGCGGTCCCGGCCGGCGTTCAGCGAGGTGATGGTCCAGCCGCGCCGCCGCCAGTGCCGCTCCACCACGTCCGCCAGCGCCGCCCGTCGGGACAGCGAGACGACGGTGAGGAGGTCCCGGCCCCGGGTGACGTACCAGAGCAGCTCCGACTCGCGCCCCGGCAGCGGCAGCCGCGCCCCCGCCCGCGCGGGCGCCCCCTGCCAGACCGGCGCCGGACGGACGGCGTCCAGGGTGTCCTGGAGCAGCGTCTCGCAGCGTTCGGTGGCGTCGAGTTGGTCGATCGTCACCTCCGGCCCCGACTCCGCCCCCGGCTCGGACTCCGACCGCCGGACCGGCGCGACCCGCGCACCGCCGGGGCGGCCGGGGCCGCCGCCGCCCGGGCATCCGACATTCAGTTCGGCACCACCTGACTGCACAGGGCCCTCCGTACTCCCCCGGTGTTCAACCCGGGCCGGCATTCCGTCACTGCTTGGACGGCGGGCGGGTACGGGCAGTTCCCCTCCCGGTTCCGTCCCTCACCGTTCCCACACCTTCAAAATGCACTGCACAGTGCAGTTGAATCACTGATCTGCACTGTGTAGTTTACTTCCCGGGCCGACCGGCCGGGCCGGACCGGCCCACCGGCCGCACCCGGCAGGCCTTCTGACCTGCCGTCCGACCCAGCCATCGAGAGGACCCGCCATGCCCGTCATCACCGTCGGCACCGCCCGCATCCCCTACCGCGTCGTCGGCGACGGCCCCGACACCCTCGTCCTGGTGCACGGCACCGGCCCCGGCTCCGCCATGTGGGACGGCCTGCTGGACTCCTTCACCGACCGCTGGACCGTGCTGCTGCCCGACCTCTCCGGCAGCGCGGCCGCCGAGGACGACGGCGGTCCGCTCGCCCTGGAGGCCCTGGCCGCCCAGGTCGCCGCCGTGATCGAGGACGCCGGCCGCGGCCCCGCCGACGTCCTAGGCTTCTCGCTCGGCGCCGTCGTCGCCACCGCGACCGCCGCCCTGCACCCCGGGCGGGTCCGCCGCCTGGTCGCCGCCGCAGGCTGGATCAGCGCGGAACAGGACGAGTACCTGCGGCTCTCCATGGCCACCTGGCTCTCCCTCGCCGACCACCCCGCCGCGTTCGGCGGCTACGCCACCCTCACCGCCTTCAGCCCCGGCTTCCTCGACCGGATCGGGCGCGCCGCCGTCCAGGCCAACACCGCCTACATGCGGCCGACCCCGGGCACCCTGCGGCACATCGCCCTCAACCTCGGCCTGGACCTCGGCCCGCTGCTCCCGCGCGTCCAGGCCCCCGCCCTGGTGATCGGCTGCCGCCAGGACTCCACCGTCCCGGTGGAGAACGCCCGCCGGCTGCACGCCGCCCTGCCCGGCAGCGCCTACGCCGAGTTCGACACCGGCCACATCGTGCTCGCCGAGCAGACCGGGGCGTTCACCGGCGCCGTCCGGGACTTCCTCGTCGCCGCGTGACCGCCCGCCGCACGACCGCCCGCTGAACGCCGACCACCGACCACCGAGCGCCGGCCGCCGACCGCCGGGAGGGAGCGAACGGCGGCGCTCGGGCGGCCCGTCCGGCGGGCGCGCACGGCCCGGGCGACCGGCGCGTGGAGCACACCGTTGCCCGAGAGGCAAGCCCTGCTCCAGAAAGGCCGATTACCGCGCATGGTGATCCTTATCGAATTGACTGAACGTCAACTTCAAAGGTGAGACTGCCTTGTCAGCAACATTCGCAAGGAGTCCACCATGCGCATACTCTTCACCGGCCCCGCCGCGGCCGGTCACCTCTACCCGATGGTGCCCACCGCCCAGGCGCTGCGCGCCGTCGGGCACGAGGTCCTGTTCGCCACCGGGCAGCCCGTCGAGCTGATCCGCTCCGCGGGCTTCCCCGTCGCCCAGGTCGGCGACGGCCGGGGCCTGCGGGAGATCATCGAGGAGGGTCTCGGCGGCAAGGTCCAGTACGTCAACCGGGACAAGACCCAGGAAGAGATCCTCGACATGGCGGCCGCGATGTTCGCGCACGCCTCCCGCCCCGACGTGGACGGCCTGCTCGCGGTCGCCACCGACTGGGGCGCCGACCTGATCGTCCACGACTCCTTCGCCGCCGCCGGCCCGCTGGTCGCCGCCCAGCTCAAGATCCCGTCGGTGGTGCAGAACTTCGGTGCCAGCCCCGGCCGCCCGATGGCCGACCTGGTGGCCTCGCACGTCTCCGACCTGTACGAGGAGCGCGGCCTGACCGCTCCGGGCGTCACCGCGGTGCTCAACCTCGGCCCGCTCGGCGGCGACCCGGACGGCCTGCCGATGCGCTACGTCCCGTACAACGGCGGCGGCATCGTCCCGGGCGAGTTCCTCCGCAAGCCCGAGCGCCCGCGGGCGGTCGTCACCCTGGGCACCGTGCTCGCCGAGATCGACGGCGTCCGCGCGGTGGTCCGCCTGGTCGAGGCGGCGGCCGAGGTCGACGCCGACTTCCTGCTCGCGGTCGGCAACGCCGACCTCGCCCCGCTCGGCACCCTGCCCGCCAACGTCCGCGGCCTGCCCTGGGTCCCGCTCAACGAGCTGCTCGGCCGCGCCGACGCGCTGATCCACCACGGCGGTTCGGGCACCATGCTGACCGCCCTCCAGGCGGGCCTGCCCCAGCTGCTGCTCCCCCAGGGCGCGGACCACTTCCTCAACGCCGACGCCATCACCGCCACCGGTGCCGCCCTGAGCTCCACCTCCGAGGCCGTCGACACCCCGCTGCTCACCCGTGTCCTCACCGACGCCGCGCTGCGCGCCGCCGCCCACCGCCTCCGGGCCGACAACGCCGCCCTGCCCACCCCGGCCGCCCTGGTCCCCGCCCTGGAGGACCTCGCCGCCCGCCGCTGATCCCCCACCCCGTTGCCGTCGGCAGCCGCGGCGCCGCAAGGCCTCGCGACTCCCGGCGGTACGGCGGGCGACGCCCCTTCTCGACGAGGCCCCGCCGGCCGCGCCCCCGCGATGCCCTCGATTACCAGCTGGAAGCGCCCCCGAACCAGATCGATCTCGGCCACTTCCACGCACCACCGCCCCGAGCACAAGCGCACCCACCGCCCACCGGCCCCACCGCCCGCCGGGCGGCACCACGGCCAGTGCCCCGGGCCCCGTCGCGGCCGGGGGAACCGAACAGGCTGCCGTCATCGACGTGTTCGACCGTCTGCGCGACCGGATCGACGAAGAGCGGGGTGCCGCACCAGGCGTGGAGGCCCGCGAACCCCCTTGCAGGTGCTGCGTCGCCGGATCCGGCCGCACCCATCCCTCGACAGCGCCTGGGCCGGCCTCCTCATCCGCACCTCCGCCGTGCCCTGCCCCTTGCCGCCTGACCGACCACCCTCCCGGACGCCACGACCATCCCCCGGTCGCTCGGTAGAGGCGCCTGCCCTACACCACACCCGTGCCCCATGAGGCGGATTTTGATGTTTCTGTGCACAGGCGCCGAGGACTCGTCATCGTGGCGGCACTTATCCGGCTTATGGAGGAATTCGATGACAGTTCATGTCTGCCACAGCACAATCGAGGCAATCAAAGCCCGTGTCGAAAGCTCGAACGGGGCCGTCATGATCTCGAATGCAACTGTCCGCGCCCTTGAAGAAAAGGAACGCCTCAGGGTGGAGCGACTGCAGAGGGTGTTCACCTTGCTCCGTGCTCGCGGGCTTGAGTGCTACCCGCAGGTACCGCTGTATGCCAACGAGTGGTGGTCGTTCCTGGTGTACCGCCGAGATCTTCTGACAGTCAACCTCCGCACCGCATCGGCTGATTCAACGACGAGGGCGGCTCTGATCTGCGCTATCGACGCGCTCAGCAAGCCTTACTGGCACGAGCAGGCACCAAGTAGCTGGGACCTGCACAAAGCGCTTCGGAAGCTGGGCGCCGCTTCCGTCGATCCGCCCCGCCGCAGCGAGCGACACCTTTCAGTCGCCTGATACGAGGCCCAGAGGCACTCCGAACCAACAGGCTGACGCGGAAATCGATCGGTCAGCGCTCCGTCGTCCACGTGGATCGCACACCGCCCCCCAGCACACACCACCGCAGCTGTCGACAGGTTCCGTCGCTGCGGTGGGCAAATGGATCCAAACCCGACAACAACTCATATGTCGCGAACGCCGCAGGTCAAATGGCCTGCGGCCTTCACATGGTTCGGCTGTATCGGAATGGACGCCACTCGCAAACCCGGATCCGTTCGGGCCCGGTCAGCCCGTCTCCCGGACCAAGGCGCGCAGCGTGGCGGTGTCAAGCACGTGGGCCCTGGAGGGGAGGAGCCGATGGGGCAGGGCGGTGCGCGCGGGGTCGAGCGCGAACGGGCCGGCGGCGGGGGTGGTGGTCATGCGGATGTCCTCCGTGCGGGTGGTGTGCCGGGTACGGCCTCCGGTCGCGCCCGGCCGCCGGCCCGGGGCAGCAGGAGCGGCGTGCCGAGGATGAGCAGTCCCGCGACCGCGAGGGCGGTGCGCGGTCCGGTGGCGGCCGCGAGCAGCCCGCCGAGCGCGGTGCAGACGGCGATGGACGCCTGCTGGCCGATCGACCAGGCCGACAGCATGCGGGCGACCAGGTGCTTGGGCGTGCGTTCGAGCCGGTAGGTGGCGAGCACCGGGTTGAACAGGCTCATGTTGACGATGATCGCCAGCTCGACGGCCATCACGGTGACCAGGCCGACCACGCCGGGGCGGACGAAGGCCAGGCCGATCAGCCAGACGGCGCGCAGGGTGCCGACGGTCCGGAACACCCGGTCCCGGCCGTGGCGTGCCACGACCCGCCGGGCCAGCCGGGAGCCGATCAGCCCGCCGAGGCAGGGGGCGGCGAAGGCCAGGCCGTACTGCCATGGGGCGAAGTGGAGTTGGCGGAGCAGGAGGACGGCGAGCACCGGCTCGGTGGCCATGATCAGACCGGCGACGAGCATGTTGTTGAGGTAGAGCGCCCGCAGACCGGGGTCGCCCAGGATGTGCCGCCAGCCGTCGAGCACCGCGCCAGCCCGCACCGGGTTCCCGCCGGTCCGCCGCGGCGTCTCCTCCCGGCCGCGGATCGCGGTGATGCTCAGCGCGGAGAGCAGGTAGCTGAGCGCGTCGGCCACCACGGTGGTGACCGGCCCGAACCGGCCGACCGCCGCCCCGCCCAGCGGCGGACCGATCGCGATGGAGCTCCAGTTCGTGGACTCGAACCGCGCGTTGGCCACCAGCAGGTCGTCCGGCCGGACGAGGGCCTTGAGGTAGGCGCCGCTGGCCGCGCCGAACGCGATCCTGGCCGCGGCGACCACGATCGAGACCACCAGCAGCTGGACGAAACCCAGCCCTCCCAGGGCGTACGCGACCGGGATCGATGCCATGGCCGCGAACCGGACCAGGTCCATCGCGATCATCACCGGACGCTTGCGCCGGAACTCCACCCACGGCGCGAGCGGCACCGCGATCAGCGCGCCCACCGCCGGCCCCACCGCGGACAGCGCGGACACCTCGGCCGGTCCGGCGCGCAGCACCAGCACGGCGATCAGCGGCAGCGCGCCGAACCCCAGCCCGGACCCGTACGCGCTCACCGCGTACGCCGCCCACAGCCAGCCGAACCGCCGGCCCAGCCGTTTCCCACCCGTCATGCGCGGTGCGCTCCCCTCGACGTCCCGACCCCGACCGGACAAACCGGAGTTGACCGGTGAGAGCCAACCGGGAGGCACAGCGGCCGGTCAAACAACCGTTTCACCCACCCCGCACAACCACAGGTTGTTCTCTACAGTGGATCGGCGTGGACCTCGAAGCAGTGCGCACCTTCGCCGCCATCGCGGAAGCCGGCCAGTTCCAGAAGGCCGCCGTCGACCTGTCGATCACCCAGCAGGCCGTCTCCAAACGCGTCGCCGCACTGGAGCGCGACCTCGGCGTGCGGCTGTTCACCCGCACCCCGCGCGGCGCCGAACTCACCATCGACGGACAGGCGTTCCTGCCCCACGCCCGCGAACTGCTGCGCGCCGCCGAACGCGCGGTCGCGTCCGTACGGGCCGGCCGCCGCCCGCTGCGCGTCGACGTGCTCAACTCGCGCGGAGCCGTCTCGGGCCTGATGCGCGACTTCCACCGCGCCCACCCGGACATCGACCTCGACGTGCTGATGCTGCACGACATCGAGACCGCCGTGGCCGCCGTCCGCTCCGGCACGATCGACGCCACCTTCCGCGCCGTCGCCATGCCCGGCCGGCCGCTCCCCGAGGACATCGCATCCGTCCGGGTGCTCGACGAACCGCTCCATCTCCTCACCGGCCCCGCCCACGCCCTGGCGGGCGCCAGAACGCTGACCGTCGCCGACCTGGCCGGCCACCGGATCTGGATGCCCGGCATCGTCCCCGGCACCGAGTGGGGCGCCTACTACGCCGACCTCGTCGCCGAGTTCGGCCTCACCATCGAGGCCACCGGCCCCAACTTCGGCTCCGACGCCCTCCTCGACACCATCGCCGACACCCCGGCCCTCGCCACCTTCATGAGCGAGCGGACCCGCCTCGTCTGGCCCGCCGCCCACGGCCTGCGCCGCATCCCGGTGACCGACCCGACGCCCGTCTACCCCCACTCACTCCTCTGGCACCGCGACAACCCCCACCCGGCCCTCCCCGCCCTCCGGGCCCACCTCGCCACCGCCGCCCCCACCCCCGGCACCCCCGGCACCTGGACCCCCGCCTGGACCCACCCCCACTGACCGCCCCGACCGGCCCCGGACAACGCAAAAGCCCCAGGCCACTGGCCTGGGGCTTTACTGCTGGAGCGGGCGACGAGAATCGAACTCGCGCTCTAAGCTTGGGAAGCTCATGTTCTACCATTAAACTACGCCCGCCTGATGAGCCGCCAGAGACCGCTCGATCCAGTGTCACTGTACCCCATTCGCACCGGTGGTTGCACAGGGGGTCGGTGGACGTGGCGGAGCCGGGTGGGGCGGGTGTGGAGGCGTACTGTGTGGGCCGCGCGCGAGTGCTCCGGTGGGTGGGGGCCGAGGCGGCGAGCCATGGTGAGGAATGTCCGGAACATCCCCTAATGTGACGCTGTCCCGGGGCTCGGCCGTCGGGGCGAGTGCGTACGGGTGAGTACTGGGTTAGGGATGGGAAGGGGATCGATGGAGCAGCGCGCCGTCGTTCGTTGTGCCGAGGGGCACCTGTTCAGCACCACCACGTTCCCGATGCAGAACCTCGGTCCTGGCCGGCTCGGGCCCGGACGGTTGATCCGCTGCCCGCAGTGCGGACGGATGCGGAGTTCGGTGCTGGCCGACGTGCGGGAGCTGTCGGAGCCGCAACTGGCGCGGGCGATGCGGTTGGAGGCCGCGGAGTTCCTGGCCTGACGGTCGCGGAGGGACGGAACGGGCCCCGGGCGGATTCGTCCGGGGCCCTGTCGTGCACGTAACCTCGAAGCGTGCTGCTCTCTGACAAGGACATCCGGACCGAAATCGACCTGGGTCGGGTCGTCGTCGACCCGTTCGACCCGGCGATGATCCAGCCGTCGAGTATCGACGTGCGCCTCGACCGCTTCTTCCGCGTGTTCGAGAACCACAAGTACCCGCACATCGACCCCTCCGAGGAGCAGCCGGACCTGACCCGGCTGGTCGAGCCGGAGGGCGACGAGGCGTTCATCCTGCACCCCGGCGAGTTCGTGCTGGCCTCGACGTACGAGGTCATCACGCTGCCCGACGACGTCGCGTCCCGGCTGGAGGGCAAGTCGAGCCTGGGCCGGCTGGGCCTGCTCACCCACTCCACGGCCGGCTTCATCGACCCCGGTTTCAGCGGCCACGTGACCCTGGAGCTGTCGAACGTCGCGACGCTGCCGATCAAGCTCTACCCGGGCATGAAGATCGGGCAGCTGTGCCTGTTCCGGCTCTCCTCGCCCTCGGAGCACCCGTACGGCTCGGAGCGCTACGGCTCGCGCTACCAGGGCCAGCGCGGCCCGACGCCGTCCCGCTCGTACCTGAACTTCCACCGCAGCGACGTCTGAGCACAGGACCCGCAGGACCCGCGGGCCCCACGGAGCGCACGCACGACGGGCGGCCTGACCCCTCACCCGAGGGATCAGGCCGCCCGCGGCGTTTCTCAGGCCCGCTTCGGGCTGGTGACGGCGACCAGCTCGGTGCCGTCCTCGGACAGCCGCAGCTCGGTGCGCAGCTCGGCCAGCTCGCCGAGGTGGTGCAGGTGGGTGCCGCCGCAGAAGATCTGCGCGCCGCCCTCGGGCAGCTCGCAGTGCCACTGGCGGCGGGCGGTGAGCTCGGGGCCGGGCACCTCGATGCGGACCGGGGCGTCGGCGGCGACCCAGGCGGCCAGCCGGGCGTTGACGGCCTCGGTGAGGGTCGGCAGGGCGTCGGCGAGGGCCGGGAACTCCTCGGTGGCGTCCACCGTGAAGCCCTTCTTCTTCAGCGACTTGCCGAGCCGGTAGGTGTCGGTGCTGGCTGCGGTGTCCATCACCGAGCTCGCCATGGCGAGGCTGTCGAAGTCCGGGTGGCCGAAGGCGTCCGAGCGGCCCGGGTCCTTGCGCCAGCGCGGGGCGAGCGCGGCGTTCAGGGCGAGGGCGAGCAGGTGGCAGCCGCTGTGCGAGGCGCTGAGGGCGCCCCGGCGGTCGGCGTCGACGGCGAGCGCGGCGGTGCGGCCGACGAGGTCCCCCGGGTCGCCGTCGACGACGTGCAGGACCAGCCAGGACCACTCCTCGTCACCGCGCCGGACCGGGATGTCGGCGCCGACCAGCGGCTCCCCGCCCTCCGGGCCGACGGCGCCGGTCAGGCAGTCGACCACGGCCAGCTCGGTGCCGTCGACGGTCAGGGTGCCGAGGTCGGCCGGCTGGTCGGGCCAGGTGTGGTCGAGCGGGTGGAACGGGGTCGCCGCGGTGACGACGGCGTACCGGCCGTCGGCCAGCGGGTGCACCGCGAGCACCGGGGACTCGCCGGTCACCGCCCCGGCCGGGAAGCTGACGTGGGTGGTGGGGAGGGTCATTCCTGGCTCCGGTGAAGGTGGGACGACGAGGGTGGGGCGGGCCCGGCGCTCGGCCGCGACCCGCCCCCATTCTGCCCTTCGCCCGTCGGAGCCCTCGGCCCGGCGTCGCTCCGCCCGGTGCGGCTCAGCCCAGCGTCGGCAGTTTGATCAGCACCAGCAGCGCGACCAGCTGTATCGCCGAGGCGGCCGCGGCCTTGCCCCAGGGCAGGTCGTGCAGCCGCCGGACCATGCTGGTCAGCAGGTACGCGCAGAGCATCCAGGTGGCCCAGCCGACGACCTGGACGACGGCGCTGCCGGAGGGCAGCACCAGGTCGAGCAGCAGCCGGGGCGCGTCGGTGAGCCAGCCGATCAGCGCGGCCAGGCCGACGGTCGCCTTCCACGGGCCGTCGCCGCCCAGCTGGCGGGCCATCGCGTAGGTGACCCCGCCGAAGAGCGCGCCGGCCACGGTGAAGCCGATGGCGGCGGCGAGGATGCCGGTCAGCGCCACGGTGAAGGTCGAGTTGACGATGTCGTCGTGGGTGAGCCCGATGCCGAGCACCGCGAGCGCGCCGTACAGCAGCGAGACGGTGAGCGCGGGCAGCCAGACCTGGTGGTCGCGGGTGCGGTCGAAGACCGCGGTCGGGCTGCGGAACAGGCCGGTGAACAGTTCGCGCCAGTGCGGCCGGGGCCCGGCGACGTGCGGGGCGGACTGGCCGCCGGCCCGGTAGACGGCGACGTTGTCCTGGCCGTACGGCTGCTGGTCGTAGCCCTGCTCGGCGCCGTAGCCCTGGTCGGGGCCGTAGCCCTGCTCGGGGCCGTAGGGCGGCTGCTGCCCGTGGCCGTCGTCGTAGTAGCCGTGCTCCTGGCCGGGGTGCCCCTGGTACGGCGGCTGTCCCTGGTACGGACCGCCGGCCGCGTACGGGTCGCCGACGGGGAAGGCCCGGGTGCTGCCGGGCCGGTCCGCCGCGTACGGGTCGTACCCGTCCCCCGCCGTCTGCCCGGGACCGCCGGGCGCGCCGGGACCGCCCGGACCGCCGGGCGCACCGCCGGGACCGCCGGGCACGCCGCCGGGCCCGCCGGGCGTCGCCGCGTGCGGGGCCGTGAAGTACTCCGGCCCGTCCGTCCCCCCGTGCCCCCCGGGCGCGGACGGCGGCGGAGGGGCCGACCACCCGCCGCGCGGACGGTCCGCGCCCTGACCGTTGTCGTATCGATTACCAGCCACGGTCCGAAGGTACCCGTCCGGCCCGGCCCGCGGCGGCCCCGGACGAAGCCGGGGCCGGTTTGCAGCGAGGCTGAGACGAACGGGGCCGAAAACCCGCGGGGCGCGGGGTGGCTACCGCTGTGCGCCGACCGACGGCCCGTGCACCGCCGCGGCCGCGCTGGTGCCGGCCGGGCAGCCGCCCGGGCCGGCCGAGGTGCGGACGGCGCCGACCGGCAGCAGGGTGCCGCAGGCGATCCGGATGCCGTTCGGCAGCTCGTTGTCCGACTCCACGATCGCGCCGTCGCCGATCACCGCGCCGTCCAGCGCCGAGCGGTCGCCGACGGTGGCGAAGGCACCCACGATCGAGTCCTTGACCAGGGTGTCCGGGCCGATCACCGCGCCGGGAAGGATCACGCTGCCCTCGACGATCGCGCCGGCCTCGACCACCGCGTCCTCGGCGACCACGGTGCCGCCGCTGAGCACCGCGCCCGGGTGGACGGTGGCGCCGGGCAGCAGCAGGGCGTCGCCGGTCGGGCCGGGGACGGCCGGGGAGTCGACCTTGCCGAGCACCAGGTCCGCCGAGCCGCGGACGAAGGCGGCCGGGGTGCCCAGGTCCAGCCAGTACGAGGTGTCGACGACACCGCGCAGCAGCGCGCCGGTGGCCAGCAGTTCGGGGAAGGTCTCGCGCTCGACGGACACCTCGCGGCCGGTCGGGATGCGGTCGATCACGGACCGGGTGAAGACGTAGCAGCCGGCGTTGATCTGGTCGGTGACGATCTGCTCCGGGGTCTCCGGCTTCTCCAGGAACTCCAGCACCCGCCCGTCCTCGTCGGTCGGGACGAGGCCGAAGGCCCGCGGGTCCTCGACCCGGGTCAGGTGCAGGGTGACATCGGCCCCGGCGGCCACGTGGCCGTCGCGCAGGGCGGCGATGTCGACGCCGGAGAGGATGTCGCCGTTGAAGACCAGGACCGGTTCGTCCGGGCCGCAGGTCAGGCCGGAGGCGGCGTTGCGGATCGCCCCGCCGGTGCCCAGCGGCTCGCGCTCGGTCAGGTAGACGAGCTCGATGCCGTACGGGGTGCCGTCCTGGAAGTGGTCCTCGAACACCTCGGCCAGGTACGAGGTGGCCAGCACGACGCGGGTGACGCCGGCGGCGGCCGCGCGGGCCAACTGGTGCGCGATGAACGGGACGCCTGCCACCGGCAGCATCGGCTTGGGGGTGTGGGTGGTCAGCGGACGCAGTCGCGTGCCCTTACCACCGACCAGCATGATCGCCTCGGTCATGGTCTGCGCTGTTCCCCTTGTGGTCTCTGCGGCCCGGCCCGGCGGGCCGACACCTCGTCGTCGGTCTGGACCCGGCCGTGCGGCCGGCGCGGGTCGCCACCCGCCCGGGGCTTCCGTCCGGAACGGGTCGACCGGCACGAAGCCGGTCCGGGCCTACTGTATTTGCTTCCGACCGAATGCCCGTCCGGCGCCTGTGCGATTGCCGTCACCCCCCGTACGCCCGCCGTACCGGGGCGGGCCGTCCGGAGCGACCGAAAGCCCGGCCCGGCGGGCGCGTTCGCGGCGTCCACCAGGCCGGGCAGTTGTAGCAGAACTGTCGAACAGCGGGCTCGTCGGCGCCGGTCAGGCGCCCACCGTCGCGGGCTGCTCCTCGTCCCCGGTCGGCGGGAGGGCCTTCACCGAGTCGAGCAGCAGCTGGGCCACGTCGACCACCTTCAGGTGCTCCTTGGCCGCGCCCTCGTTCTTCTTGCCGTTGACCGAGTCGGAGAGCATCACCAGGCAGAACGGGCAGGCGGTGGAGACGATGTCCGGGTTGAGCGACAGCGCCTCGTCCACGCGCTCGGTGTTGATCCGCTTGCCGATGCGCTCCTCCATCCACATCCGGGCACCGCCGGCGCCGCAGCAGAAGCCGCGCTCCTTGTGCCGGTGCATCTCCTGCTGGCGCAGACCGGGGACCTTGTCCATGATCTCGCGCGGCGGGCTGTAGACCTTGTTGTGGCGGCCCAGGTAGCAGGGGTCGTGGTAGGTGATCAGGCCCTCGACCGGGTTGACCGGGATCAGCTTGCCCTCGTCGATGAGGTGCTGCAGCAGCTGGGTGTGGTGGATGACCTCGAAGTGGCCGCCCAGCTGCGGGTACTCGTTGGCGATGGTGTTGAAGCAGTGCGGGCAGGTGGCCACGATCCGCTTGACCGGGGCGTCCTCCAGGGCCGCGTTCAGCGTCTCCACGTTCTGCGCGCCGAGCATCTGGAACAGGAACTCGTTGCCCAGGCGGCGGGCGGAGTCACCGGTGCAGGACTCCTCCTTGCCGAGGATCGCGAACTTCACGCCCGCGGTGTGCAGCAGCTCGGCGAAGGCCTTGGTGGTCTTCTTGGCGCGGTCCTCCAGGGCGCCGGCGCAGCCGACCCAGTAGAGGTACTCGACCTCGGCGGGGTCGATGTCCTCGCCGATCACCGGCACCTCGATGCCGGTCTCCTTCTTGAGCTCCTTGACCCAGTCCAGGCGGGCCTTGGTGGCCATGCCCCACGGGTTGCCCTTGTTCTCCAGGTTCTTGAGCATCGTCCCGGCCTCGGTCGGGAACGAGGACTCGATCATCACCTGGTAGCGGCGCATGTCGACGATGTGGTCGATGTGCTCGATGTCCACCGGGCACTGCTCGACGCAGGCGCCGCAGGTGGTGCAGGACCACAGCACGTCCGGGTCGATGACGCCGTTCTCCTCGGCGGTGCCGATCAGCGGGCGCTCGGCCTCGGCCAGGGCGGCCGCCGGGACGTCCTTGAGCTGCTCGGAGGTGGCCCGCTCCTCGCCCTCCATGTCCTTGCCGCCGCCGGCCAGCAGGTACGGCGCCTTGCCGTAGGCGTGCTCGCGCAGGCTCATGATCAGCAGCTTCGGCGAGAGCGGCTTGCCGGTGTTCCAGGCCGGGCACTGCGACTGGCAGCGGCCGCACTCGGTGCAGGTGGAGAAGTCGAGGATGCCCTTCCAGGAGAAGTGCTCGACCTGGGAGACGCCGAAGACGGCGTCCTCGGCCGGGTCCTCGAAGTCGATCGGCTGGCCGCCCGAGGTCATCGGACGGAGGGCGCCGAGCGCGGTGCCGCCGTCCTCCTCGCGCTTGAAGTAGATGTTGAAGAAGCCGAGGAAGCGGTGCCAGGCCACGCCCATCGAGGGGTTGAGGCCGATGGTGGTCGCCCACGCGAACGAGATGCAGATCTTCAGCATCGCGAACAGGTAGATCAGGTTCTCCAGCGTGCCGTGCGACAGGCCGCCCAGCGCGGAGACCAGCGGGTACGAGACCAGGTGCTCCGGCCCGTACGAGTCGACGCCGTTGAGGGCGCCCTCCAGGCCGCGCAGCATCAGGATGCACAGGCCGATGCCGAGGATCGTGTACTCGACGTAGAAGGCCTGCCAGGCGATCGAGCCGGCGAACCGGGACTTGCGGCCGGACCGGGACGGCAGGCTCATCAGCCGGATCACGATCAGGACGGCGATGCCCAGCGTGGTCAGGGTGCCGACCAGCTCGACGAAGAGCTGCCAGATCATCCAGTGGCCGATGATCGGCAGCGCGAAGTCGGCGTCGAAGAGCTGGCCGAAGGCGTTGACGATGGTCAGCACCAGGCTGAAGAAGCCGACCGCCACGAACCAGTGGGCGATGCCGACGATCCCCCAGCGGTTCATCCTGGTGTGGCCGACGAACTCGGTCGCGACGGTCTTCACCCGCTGGGCGGGCTGCCCGAAGCGGGTGGAGTCCGGCGCACCGGTGCGGACCACCTTGTAGATGTACAGCGCCGCACGGGCGGCGAGCGCGGTGCCGATCACGAATGTGACCAGCGAGATGACGATCGCTGCTAGCTGCATCGGCTCTCCGTCTCCTGCGGCTTTGCGGTTGAGCAGGCTCTGCGTTACACGGTCTTGGGAACTGAGTGTACTGGTCGGTAACTTGCCGGGCCGACGGCCCGGACATTACCGGTGACCGACCGTTGTCCAGAAGATTCCCAAGCTATGGCGGCAGTCACGTGGCCGCACCCCCGCCCCGGCGTGGCGCGCCCACTCCGCCCCATCGCTCAGCAAAGTTGAGCGAGCGGCGCTCATAGCTGTTGACTCCGTCCACCGGGTCGTGCATCCTTGAGCCTGTAAAGCTCAACTCTTCCGTGGAGGTATCTACGATGGCACGCGCGGTCGGCATCGACCTCGGTACGACGAACTCGGTCGTCAGCGTTCTGGAGGGTGGCGAGCCCACCGTCATCACGAACGCCGAGGGCGCTCGGACCACGCCGTCCGTCGTCGCCTTCGCCAAGAACGGCGAGGTCCTCGTCGGCGAGGTGGCCAAGCGCCAGGCGGTCACCAACGTCGACCGCACCATCCGCTCGGTCAAGCGCCACATGGGCACCGGGTGGAAGATCAACATCGATGGCAAGGACTTCAACCCCCAGCAGATCTCGGCCTTCGTGCTGCAGAAGCTGAAGCGGGACGCCGAGGCGTACCTGGGCGAGACGGTCACCGACGCCGTCATCACCGTCCCGGCGTACTTCAACGACTCGGAGCGCCAGGCCACCAAGGAGGCCGGCGAGATCGCGGGCCTGAACGTCCTGCGCATCGTCAACGAGCCGACCGCGGCCGCCCTGGCGTACGGCCTGGACAAGGACGACCAGACCATCCTGGTCTTCGACCTCGGCGGCGGCACCTTCGACGTCTCCCTGCTGGAGATCGGCGACGGGGTCGTCGAGGTGAAGGCCACCAACGGTGACAACCACCTCGGTGGCGACGACTGGGACCAGCGCGTCGTCGACCACCTGGTCAAGGTCTTCCAGGGCGGCCACGGCGTCGACCTGTCCAAGGACAAGATGGCCCTCCAGCGTCTGCGCGAGGCCGCCGAGAAGGCCAAGATCGAGCTGTCCTCGTCCTCCGAGACCTCGATCAACCTGCCGTACATCACGGCCTCCGCCGAGGGCCCGCTGCACCTGGACGAGAAGCTCACCCGCGCCCAGTTCCAGCAGCTGACCGCGGACCTGCTGGAGCGCTGCAAGGTCCCGTTCCACAACGTCATCAAGGACGCCGGCATCTCGCTGTCCGAGATCGACCACGTCGTCCTCGTCGGCGGCTCGACCCGCATGCCGGCCGTCGCCGAGCTCGTCAAGGAGCTGACCGGCGGCCAGGACGCCAACAAGGGCGTCAACCCGGACGAGGTCGTCGCCATCGGCGCCGCGCTCCAGGCCGGTGTCCTGAAGGGCGAGGTCAAGGACGTCCTGCTGCTCGACGTCACCCCGCTGTCCCTCGGCATCGAGACCAAGGGCGGCATCATGACCAAGCTGATCGAGCGCAACACCACGATCCCGACCAAGCGCTCCGAGATCTTCACCACGGCCGAGGACAACCAGCCGTCCGTGCAGATCCAGGTCTACCAGGGCGAGCGCGAGATCGCGGCGTACAACAAGAAGCTCGGCATGTTCGAGCTGACCGGCCTGCCGCCGGCGCCGCGCGGCCTGCCGCAGATCGAGGTCACCTTCGACATCGACGCCAACGGCATCATGCACGTCGGCGCCAAGGACCTCGGCACCGGCAAGGAGCAGAAGATGACCGTCACCGGCGGCTCCTCGCTGCCGAAGGACGAGGTCGACCGCATGCGCCGCGAGGCCGAGCAGTACGCCGAGGACGACCACAAGCGCCGCGAGGCCGTCGAGACGCGCAACTCCGCCGAGCAGCTCGTCTACTCGACCGAGAAGTTCATCGCCGACAACGCCGACAAGCTGCCGGGCGACGTCAAGACCGAGGTCGAGACCGCCATCGGCGAGCTCAAGGAGGCCCTGAAGGGCGAGGACATCGCGAAGATCCGCGAGGCCTCGGAGAAGGTCTCCACCACCGCGCAGAAGCTCGGCCAGGCGCTGTACGCCAACGCCGACGCCACCGCCGGTGCCGCCCCCTCCGGTGACTCCGCCCAGGCCAAGGACGACGACGTCGTCGACGCCGAGATCGTGGACGACGAGAAGCCCAAGGGCGGTGCGGCATGACGGACAAGCCGCAGGGCGGCAAGCCCGGCGACGACTCCGCCGCCGAAGAGGCCGTGATCAAGGCTGCCGAGGAGGCCGCCGCGGCCGGCAGCGGGGAGTCCGGTTCGGAGGGTCTCGCCGCCGCCAAGCGCGAGCTCGCCGAGCGCACCGGTGACCTGCAGCGCCTCCAGGCCGAGTACCAGAACTACCGCAAGCGGGTCGAGCGCGACCGGCTGACCGTCCGCGAGATCGCCGTCTCCAACATCCTGGAGTCGCTGATCCCGGTCCTGGACGACATCGGCCGCGCCCGCGAGCACGGCGAGGTCACCGGCGGCTTCAAGTCCGTCGCCGAGTCGCTGGAGACGGTCGTCGCCAAGCTGGGCCTGCAGCAGTTCGGCAAGGAGGGCGAGCCCTTCGACCCGACCATGCACGAGGCGCTGATGCACAGCTACTCCTCGGACGTCACCGAGGACACCTGTGTCCAGGTCCTCCAGCCCGGCTACCGCATCGGCGAGCGGATCATCCGCCCGGCGATGGTGGCCGTCGCCGAGCCCCAGCCCGGCAGCCAGGCGTCCACGGACGCCGAGGCCAAGTCCGCCGACGCGGACAAGTCCGACGGTGGCTCGGACAGCTGACAACCTGTGACGGGTGACAACCAGTGCGCTGCGGAGTCGTACGCCGGCCAGTACGGCGGCCGGCTCCGCAGCGCGCTGTCAGCAGTCGTGCTCGCAGCCGCTGTTGACAGCTCAGTGACGATGGACATCGGGAGGTGGCGTACGCCATGAGTGGCAAGGACTTTGTCGAGAAGGACTACTACAAGGTCCTCGGCGTGCCCAAGGACGCCACCGCCACCGAGATCAAGAAGACCTACCGCAAGCTCGCGCGCGAGTTCCACCCCGACGCCAACAAGGGTGACGCCAAGGCCGAGGAGCGGTTCAAGGACATCTCCGAGGCGTACGACGTCCTCTCCGACGAGAAGCGCCGCAAGGAGTACGACGAGGCCCGCAGCCTCTTCGCCAACGGCGGCTTCCGGGCCGGCGGCGGCCCCGGCGGCACCGGCAGCTACAGCTTCGACTTCGGCGACCTCTTCAGCGGCAGCCAGGGCGGCGCCGGCAGCGGGGGCGGCATCGGCGACGTCTTCGGCGGCCTCTTCAACCGCGGCGGCACCCGGCAGGCCCAGCCCCGGCGCGGCGCCGACGTCGAGACCGAGGTGACGCTCTCCTTCGAGGAGGCGGTGGACGGCGCGACCGTCCCGCTGCGGATGACCAGCCAGGCCCCCTGCCGCAGCTGCAACGGCACCGGCGCCAAGACCGGCACCACCCCGCGGGTCTGCCCGACCTGCGTCGGCGCGGGCACCGTCAGCCGCGGCCAGGGCGCCTTCGCGCTCTCCGAGCCGTGCAAGGACTGCCGCGGCCGAGGCATGATCGTCGACGACCCGTGCACCGACTGCCACGGCAGCGGCCGGGCCAGCTCGGCCCGCACCATGCAGGTCCGCATCCCGGCCGGCGTCCAGGCCGACCAGCGCATCCGGCTCAAGGGCAAGGGCGCACAGGGCGAGCGCGGCGGACAGCCCGGCGACCTCTACGTCACCGTGCACGTCGACCCCCACCCCGTCTTCGGCCGCAAGGGCGACAACCTCACCGTCACCGTGCCGGTCACCTTCCCCGAGGCCACGCTCGGCGCCACCATCGAGGTGCCCACGCTGAACGGCCCCGCCGTGAAGCTCAAGCTGCCCCCGGGCAGCGCCAACGGCCTCACCATGCGCGCCCGCGGCAAGGGCGCCACCCGCAAGGACGGCACCCGCGGCGACCTCCTCGTCACCGTCGAGGTCGTGGTGCCGCAGCACGTCACCGGCGACGCGCTGAACGCCCTCGAGCAGTACCGCGAGGCCACCGCCTCCGACGATCCGCGCGCCGCCCTCTTCCGGGCGGCGAAGGGAGCGTGACGACCAGATGTCCCCGATGAACCCGATCGACCCCGACACCCCGATCGGCCCCGGCCTCGGCGAAGGCCTGCCCGGCACCGGCCCCCGCCGCACCCGCCGCGCCGCCACCGCCCCGCCGGCGTACGTCCTCACCGAGGACACCCCGGTGTACGTCATCTCCGTGGCCGCCGAACTGTCCGGCCTGCACCCGCAGACCCTGCGCCAGTACGACCGCCTCGGCCTGGTCTGCCCCGACCGCACCGCCGGCCGCGGCCGCCGCTACTCCGCACGCGACATCCAGCAGCTGCGCGAGGTCCAGCGGCTCTCCCAGGACGAGGGCATCAACCTGGCGGGCATCAAGCGGATCATCGAGCTGGAGAACCAGGTCACCGCCCTCCAGTCCCGCGTCACGGAACTGGTCGACTCCCTGGAAGGCGCCGCCACCGCCCTCCAACAGCGCGAGGCCGCCGTCCACGCCTCCTACCGCCGCGACCTCGTCCCGTACCAGCCCCCCACCCCGCAGTCCAGCGCCCTCGTCGTCTGGCGCCCCAAGCGCTGACCGGGCACCCACCGGCCGCCGGCCCCTCCTCTCGGGGGGTGCCGGCGGCTGCCGTGTGGTGAGAGAGTGACACCCTGACAAACTGACCGAACGGTCGCACGGTCGACGTGCCGCAGGATTCGCAGCCTAGACTTCAGGGCCGACAGATCCTGAACAGCCCCGGATGGACGGCAAGGAGCCGAAGATGAGTGGACGGGCTCAACTCGGTCCCACCGCGGGTGGGACTCCCGCTCTGTCACCCGAGGCCCGGGCCCTCTACCTGGAGATCGTCAGGGCCGGCGGGCGGGTTTCCTCGGAATCCAGGTGCCACCAGCCCAACACGCTCACCGAACTCCTGGAGATCGGGCTGCTGATGCCCGATGCCGACGAACGCAGCGACTTGGTCGCCGTCGATCCAGCACAACTCTCGGCACGACTGAGCGGTACTTGGCAGCGCCAGGCCCTCGACCTCCTGTCCCGGGCGGTTTCCCTTCCGGTTGAACTCCAGGAGCTTTCCCAGGAATTCCATGCGCCGGAAAAGAGCAGTGGCGCGATCGAATACGTCCAGGGCAAGGTTCTGATAAACCAGAGAATCGACCAACTCATGGCGGCGGGGGTCGAAGAAGCTCTTGCCCTGCAACCGGGCGGACCACGCCCGCCCGAACTGCTGGCCTCGATGATCGAACGCGACCTCGATGCACTGAACAGTGGCACGGCCATGCGCACCATCTACCACGCCAGCACGCGCTACCACCAACCCACCAGGGACTACGTGGCCAGACTTGCGAAGGCCGGTGGGCAGTTCCGCACGCTGGACGAGCCGTACACGCGACTCATCGTCATCAACCGGCGGGCAGCTGTCATACCGGTGGCCGACGACATGACGCTGGCAGCATTCATCTTCGAACCGGTGATCGCCAATTATCTGGCAGAGGAAGTATTCGAACCAAGCTGGAACAGGGCTCTCGAATTCGACGGCAACCGCGCTGTTCCCCAGCAAGTAGTGTCGCGGCTCCGCCAGACCATCATCGACCTGCTGCTCGCCGGGATCAACCACCGGGTCATCGCACGCCGCCTGGGCATCAGTGAACGAACTCTCGCCCGGCACATAGCCGAAATGCGCGAAGACTACAACGTGGAGTCACTGTTCCAGCTCGGATATGCCCTCGCCCGCGCATCAGAGCACTCCTGACAGCAGGAACACACGAGGGATGTCGGCCTCGCCGGGCCAACAGGACTCAGTGCACCGACAATCCCGGGAAGCTCCGCAGTCCGTATCGGGATTAGGACCAGCCGACATCCAAGTCGCTGACCACACCACGCTGCATGGAGACCGTGACCGCGCCCGCCGGAGTGCCCACGTCCGAAGCCGCGGAATACGCAAGAGCCAACAAGGCCACGCCGGCAACCGACATCAATGCGGTCTTGCGGACAAATCGGCGCAGACGAGACATGCACCTACCCCTTCCTCATGCGTACGGCATCAACCGACAAGAGAAGCACTATCGTCCACATGCTGCCTCAAGTCGTACAGACATGCCAAGCCCTACCTCCGCGTCATCTCCCTGCCAGGCATCCACATGACACCGGTGAACCCTGGACGCGACGGCTGTTAGCGATGGACGATCAGTTCGCTCTCGATGGTCCGACAGAGCCCCCAATCCTGGCAATGTTCAATCAAATACGCCATCACCGCCCATCCGTTGTAAGCCGTCCAGCCTGATCACACGCATCCGCTCAAGCAGTGCCCCGATCGCGCCGGAAGGCCACTTCCCCGGAGTCGACATGACCGAGCCCTACCTGCGTCACCACGACAGCCAGGCCCCTGAGGGTCGGCGTGCACGTGTGTTCCTGGCCGCCCCGCTGATGCGACTGACCGGGCCGGCCGACAGCGTGGTGACCCTCGCCAGCCGGACGCGGCTGACGACGCTCCGCAC
This sequence comes from Kitasatospora sp. NPDC001225, assembly GCF_053597855.1. NCBI lineage: Bacteria > Bacillati > Actinomycetota > Actinomycetes > Kitasatosporales > Streptomycetaceae > Kitasatospora > Kitasatospora sp. NPDC001225. The sequence goes on along the minus strand of NZ_JBSFJC010000001.1, from coordinate 119,406 downwards.
CACCCTCCTCCGCAGCGGTGCCGCCGTGTACAGCGCGCACCACAGCGACGCCTGGACCATCTCCGGCCGCGCGCCGGAGCCCCGCGTCCCCTCCGACTTCCGCGCCCTCCAGTCCGCGGACCTCGTGTTCGCCTACGTCGGCGCCCCGCTCTCGGCCGGCGTGAGCCTGGAGCTCGGCTGGGCGTCCGCGCTGCGCAAGCCGATCGTCCTCCTGGTCGACGAGGCCATCACCCACAACCCGCTGATCGCCACCATCGAGCAGGTCGCCCCCGTCCTCCCGCTGGTCTTCGACGACACCTGGTCGCAGGAGGCCCTCAACCACACGGTCGAGACCGCGCTCGACTGGGCCGGCATGGCGCTCTCCCTGCGCGAGGGCTTCTGGACCGCCCCCGGCGAGCAGTTCAACGTCCCCCGACAGCAGCCCGCCGTCCCCGGCTACTGGCCGACCGGCGCCGCCACCGGCTGAGCAGCGGCTACCCACCGGGCTCCCCCGCCCGGGCTCCCCGCATCTGCCAGCCCAACTGGAACAGCGTCTCCGCGTCGTACAGCTCACGCAGCCGGGCGATGTGACCGGCGACGGTGCGTTCGCTCAGCCCCAACCGGCTGGCGATCGCCCGCTGCGTGAGGCCGCGGGCGAGCAGCCGCCCGACCTGCTCGTGGGCGGCCGGCGCCACCGAACCGGCGGCCAGTGCGGCCCAGTCCACGACATCGGCCTGCTGCCAACGCTGCTCGAAGACGTCGACCACGTACGCGACCACCGCGGGATCCTCCACCACGGCGGCGACCTTGTTGTCAGGGGTCGCCGGGATCACGGCGACGGTGCGGTCGAAGATGAGCGTCCGGCTGAAGGCGGCGTCGAGGACGCGGATCCGCGAGCCGATCCTCGTGGACTCCGCCGCGAACTCGACCTGGTCCCCGTCCAGTCGGGCCTGCGGTTGGTAGATCGTACGCACCGAGCCACCGCGCTCGATGTAGCGGAGCGTATGGGCCAGACCGTCCCCTCGCTGCGCGGGCGGCTGGAACCTGCCCGGCTGGGCGGTCAGGCATTCGTGCGGATAGTCCTTGATGAGCCGGGCGACCAGGTGCCGGATCTCCACCATGCCCGCCACCCTCCGCACCCCGCCCGCCGGTTCCGTCCGACGTGGTGCCGCGTCGTAGGCCTGGGTGAGGTCCTCCAGCAGATCCGGGATGAGAGCGGCCTTGGCGAGCAGGCGGGAACTCTCCTCCCGCAGTTCGGTACCCAGGCGTTCGCCCACGGCCCGGGGGTTGATCGAGGTGTAGAAGCCGTCCGTGGCATGGAGGAGCAGGAGTCCCAGGTCGGCGAGTTGTCTGACCGTCGGCTCGTCCTCGGGACGGATGTCGGCGACGTGGAGGCGGCCGCCGTCCCTGAGGATCTCCCGGTAGAGCTCCCGGGCGGCGGCGTCCGGCAGGTCGGCGTCAGGCATCGTGGGCTCCCCGCATCTGCCAGCCCAGTTGGAACAGCGTCTCGGCGTCGTACTGATCCCGCAGCCGGGCGATGTGGGCCGCGACCGTCCGCTCGCCCAGGCCCAGGCGGGTGGCGATCGCCCGCTGGGTGAGGCCGCGGGCGAGCAGCCGGCCGACCTGCTCGGGCACGGACGGCTCGCTGGAACCGGATGCCAGGGAGGCCCAGTTGACGCCCTCGGCGTCCTGCCAGTGCAGTTCGAAGGTCCGCACCAGGAAGTCGACCACGGCCGGGTCGTCGATGACGGCCGCGCTGGTTACCCCCGGTGCGGCGGCGACCACGGCCACGGTGCGGTCGAAGATCAGCATCTTGGGGAACGAGAACGCCGCGACCCTGATGTGGCAGCCGATCCCGGTCAGCCGGGCAGCCAGTCGGACGGTCGAGGCGTCGAGACGGGCCGCGGACTGGTAGAGGGTACGGATCGAACCGCCCGTCTCCAGGAAGCGGCGGGCGTGGTTCACGGTGTCGTCGGCGGCGTCCACCGGCCGGGCGCCGCCGGGGTGGGCGCAGAGTGCCTCGTGGCGGAGCTCCTCGGAGAGTTGGGAGACCTGGTGCCGGATGTTCTCCATGCCCTCGACGACCCGGGTGCTCCCGGAGCGGTCGCGGCGGCGGGACGCCGCGTCATAGGCGACGGTGAGGTCGCCGAACACGTTCGGGAGTTCTTCGGCCCGTGTCAGCAGACGCGTGCCGGCCGCCCGCAGGTCGGCGCCGATCCGGGCCGTGACCGAGCGCGGGTCCACCGCGCTGAGCGAGCGGTCCAGGACGTACGGCTTCAGTAGCCCCAGGTCCATCAGGGTCTGGACGGTCTGCGCGTCCTCCTCCGCCACGTCCGCGATCCGGATCCGGCCGCCATCGCGCAGGATGGCCAGGTAGAGGGCGCGGGCGGTGTCGTCGGGCAGGGCGAATCCGGTGTCGGTCACAGCCGCTCCCCCCGCATCTGCCAGCCCAGCTGGAACAGTGTCTCGGCGTCGTACTGCTCCCGCAGCCGGGCGATGTGGCCGGCCACGGTCCGTTCGCCCAGGCCCAGGCGGGTGGCGATCGCGCGCTGGGTGAGGCCCTGGGCGAGCAGTCGGGCGATCTGCTGATGGCTGGGCGAGTCGGCGGAACCGGCTGCCAGCGCTGCCCAGTTGACTCCCTCGGCGCGCTGCCAGAGCTGCTCGAAGGTGTCCACCACGAAGGACACCATCGCCGGGTCGTCGACCACGGCGGCGCTGGTGTGATCGGGAGCGGCCGGGATGACGGCCACGGTGCGGTCGAAGACCAGGAAGCGTGTGAACGGGACGTCGAGGATCCGGGTGGTGCAGCCGAGCAGGGCGACCTCGGCGGCGAAGCGGACGGTCGGCGGGTCCAGTCTGGCCGAGGCCTCGTAGAGCGAGCGCACGGTGCCACCGCGCTCGTGGACGCGGCGGGCGCGGTCGAGGGAGTCGGGTAGCAGTTCGGCGGGACGGGGGCCGCCGGGCTGGGCGGTCATCGTCTCGTCGGGGAACTCCTGGGCCAGCAGTTCCAGTTCGTGCCGGATGTCCTCCTTCGCCGTGAGGTAGCGGACCCCGGCCGTGCCGCTCCGCCGTTTCGGGGTCGCGTCGTAGGCGCGGGTCAGTTCGCCCATCAGCTCGGGCAGTTGCTCGGCCTCCACGAGCAGGCGGGCGCTCTGTCGGCGGATCTCGGTGCCGATCCGCTCCGTGGCCGCCCGCGGGTCGACCGCGCTGTACGCCGCGTCCTGCAACTGCGGCACCAGCAGCCCGAGTTCCACCAGCCGTCGGAGCGCAGGCCCGTCTTCCTCGCCGACCTCGGCCGACCGGACCCGGCCGCCCTCGCGCAGGACGGCGAGGTAGAGGGCGCGGGCGGCGGCGTCCGGGAGGGCGGCGGAGAGCGGGGTGGCGGGGGTGTCAGTCATGGTGTTCTCCGCGGAGCTGCCAACCGAGGTGGAAGAGGCTGTGGGCGCCGTAGCGGTCGCGCAGCCGGGAGATGTGGGCGGCGACGGTGCGTTCGCTCACGCCGAGCCGGGTGGCGACGGCCCGTTGGGTGAGGCCGCGGGCGAGCAGCCGGCCGATCCGGACGGTGGTGACGGACGGCGGGTCGAGGTGGCGGTCGGCGGGGGTGGCGCGGGCCCAGTCGCGTTCGAACTGGGCGACCAGGTAGGCGACGGTGGTGGGGTCGGTGAGGAAGGCGGCCCGGTTGCGGTCCTCGTCGGCGGGGATGACGGCCACCGCGCGGTCGAAGACCAGTACCCGCTCGTACGGTTCGGCGAGGACGCGGACCTGGGCGCCGTGCCCGGTGCGCAGCGCGACCTGGCTCCGCGCGGCGGGGTCGGCCAGGGTGACCGGCTGGTAGACGGTGCGCAGCGAGCAGCCGCGGCGGAGCAGCGAGAGGTCCTGGGCGAGGGCCATCCGGAGGGCTTCGAGGGGACGCGGTCCGGGCTGGGCGGCGAGGACCTCCTCCCGGCATTCCGAGACGAGTTCGCCGACCCGCCGGCGGACCTCGGCGGCGTCGTCGACGGTGCCGGCCGCGGGATCGCCGGCACCGGGATCGCCTGCACCGGAGTGGACAGCCGGGAGGTCGACACCCGGGTGGCGGGCGGCGTCGTAGGCGCGGGCCAGTGGCCCGAGGGTGCCCGGGAGCCGCTCGGCGTGCCGTAGCAGGCGGAGGGCGCGGGTGCGCAGTTCGAGGCCGATCCGGTCGCCGAGGGCGCGCGGGCTGGCGGCGGTCCAGCCGGTGGCGGTGGGGGTGAGCAGGCCGCGGGCGACGAGGGCGGCCAGGGTGGGGCGGTCGGCGGGGGCGAGGTCCTCGGGGCGCAGTCGGCCGCCGCCCCGGACGGCGGTGAGGTAGAGCGCCCGCTCGGCCGGGCCCGGCTCATCGGTCATCGCGGGAGCCTCGCATCAGCCAGCCGAGTTGGAAGAGGGTCTGGGCGCCGTAGCGGTCGCGCAGCCGGGAGATGTGGGCGGCGACGGTGCGTTCGCTCAGGCCCAGCCGGGTGGCGACGGCGCGCTGGGTGAGGCCGCGGGCGAGCAGCCGGCCGACCCGGTCGGGGATGGTGCGGGCGGGTGTCTGGCCGGGGGCGGCGGCACCGGCGGTGTCGGCGCGGGCCCAGTCGCGTTCGAAGGTGCCGACCAGGTAGGTGATGGTGGCCGGGTCGGTGATGAAGGCGGCGGTGCTGTTGTCGTCGTTGGCGGAGATCACGGCGACGGTCCGGTCGAAGACGATCAGCCGCTGGAAGGGCTCGTCGAGCACCCGGATGAGCGAGCCGTGCCGGGTGACCTCCTCGGCGTAGGCGAGGGCGGGCGGGTCGGCGAGGGCGACCGGCTGGTAGATGGTGCGCAGCGAGCAGCCGCGCCGGAGCAGTTGGACGTCCTGGAGGAGGGCGACCTGGAGGGTATCGGCGGGCCGGTGGCCGGGTTGCGCGGTGAGGACCTCGGAGCGGCAGTCGGAGACCAGTTGGGAGATCCGCTGGCGGATGTGGACGTGCCCCTCGACGTGGACGGCGCCGCCGGCCCGGTCGGTCGGCCGGGGCATCGCGTCGTAGGCCCGGGTGAGGCCGTCGAGGGCGCCCGGGAGGTTCTCCGCGCGGACCAGCAGCCGGGTGGCCTCGCTGCGCAGTTCGGCGCCGAGGCGGTCGCTGACCGAGCGCGGGCTGACGGCGGTGTAGCAGCGGTCCATCCGGTTGACCATCAACAGGCCGATGTCGATGAGCTGTTGGAGCGCGCCCCGGTCGGCGTCCGCGACCTCGCCGGTGGGGACGCGGCCGCCCTCGGCGATGATGGCCAGGTAGAGCTGCCGGGCGGCCTCGTCGGGCTCCTCGCCCACCGGTCCCTGCTGCGGTGTGACCGCCGGTTCCGCCGTCACGTCGCACTCTCCCTGCCGGACGCCTCTCCCCTGGTGCTGCCCCTGTTCCTCGCCGCGCGGGCCGCGGCACCGGTGGGCCGGGCGGGCTCACGGTGCCGGTGGGCGGTACGGCGTGATCATGGATCAGGCGGTCACGGTACCGGGTGGGACGGCGGACCCCCGGGCCCGGGTGCCGTCGCACGCCGGGTCGTCCGGGGGCCGCCATCGGTACGCCAATGCCAAGGCGCTCCCGTCGAGGCGGAGCAGCAACGCCTCGACGGGTCCGGCCGGGAGGCCATCACCACACATGGTCCCGGCCGGCGCCCTTCCCCCCCGTTCCACCGGTGCGGGTTGTCGCACCTGCGGTCAGTTTCGAAGAGCGAGTCGCCACCATCAGGCTGCGGTTGCCTGGACGACTTGGCGTGCCTCCACCCTCACAGCGTGACGGCCGGTGAACAAGTGCCGCCCGAGTGCATGTTCGCGCAATTGCAGCTATCTGCATCCGGGGGCGGCCGCGGGCGGTTCGGGCGGTGGGGCGGATTCCGGTGGGAACCCGGGCCTGGAAGGGGAGTCGGCGCCGACCGGCACTTCCGCCGGGCCGCCGGGCGCGGTCGTCCCGGCCGTGCACGTTCCTGCATCCGCGGCGTGCTCCTGAGCCGTACCGTCCGCGCGCGGGGACGGGCCCCGCACCACGCGGACGGCCGCCCCGGGCGACGGGCTTCTCAGCGGGCCAGCAGCCGCCCCCGCGCGAGCCCGGCCGCGGTGCCGCCCGCGGCGAGCACCCAGGCGGACGCCAGCAGCAGGTACAGGCCGACGGCCAGCGCGCTGAAGCCCGCGAAGCCGGTGTGCCGGGCGAGCGCGGAGGCGCCGGTGACGCAGGTGCCGACCGGGAAGGTGTACGCCCACCAGGTCATCGCGAACGGCATCCCGGCCCGCCGGGCCCGCAGGTTGGCGGCGAGCGCGACGGCCAGCCAGAGCATCGCGACGCCGATCACCGCCACGCCGTACAGCTCGGCGAGGTCGGTCATGGCGGGGGCCAGCGCGGGCAGTACCGGGCGGGCGGCGTCGGCGAGCTGGTGGACCGCGGTGACGGACTGGCCGAGCGGGCCGAGCACCAGGAACAGCGTGGGGGTGAGCGCCAGGGCGGGCAGCCTGCTGTGGAACAGCCCGGTGAACACCACCGGCAGCAGCACCAGGGTGGCCAGCAGGCCGACGCCGAACAGCGCCCAGCAGCCGTACAGCATGGCCTGCTGGGCCGTTCCGGCCGGCAGGTGCGGGACGAGCGCCGGGCCGCAGGCGGAGGCGACCAGCGGGGCGACCACCGGCAGCAGCCAGGTCGGGTTGGCCTCCAGGGCGGAGACCCGGTGCCGGGTGATCATCAGGTACGGGATGCCGCCGGCCACGGCCAGCGCGTACACGGTGCCGAGGCTCCACAGCACCGCGTCCAGGGCGACCGCCGGGCCGGTGCCGATGACCCGGGAGCCGAGCAGCATGGTGCCCAGTCCGACCGAGAGCAGCGCCATCGGCGGACAGCCGTAGAAGACCGCGGTCGCCGGGTTGTCCAGCAGCTGGGCGCGGGCCGCCTCGCGGTGCCGGGTGAGGTGGACCAGCCGGGCCCCGGCCAGCACCAGCAGGGCGGCCAGCGCGAGCGCCCACAGCACCTCGCCGAAGCCGGTCAGCCCGGGCGGCCGCACCGGCAGGACGGCGGCGCCGTTCGCCAGGATCGCGGTGCCCATCACGGCTGCGTACCAGTTGGGGCCGAGCTGGGCGAGGTCGGGCCGGCGGCGGGCGGCGGGGCGGGCGAGGGGTCGGATACCGGCCAGAGTGGACATGCTCCCACCGTCGCCCGGAGGGCCCGGCGGCCGGTAGCGCCGGGGCTTCTATGGGGGCATAGCCTGGATCTATGCCCCTCTCCTCGCACGTCCCCGAACTCGGCGCCCTGGAACTGCTGCTCGCGGTGGCCCGGCTGGGCAGCGTCGGACGGGCGGCGGCCGAGCTGGGCGTCAGCCAGCCGACCGCCAGCGCCCGGATCAAGGGCATGGAGCGGCAGATCGGCGTCGCGCTGCTGGACCGCTCGCCCCGGGGCAGCCGGCCGACCGAGGCGGGCCGGCTGGTGGTCGAGTGGGCCCGGCAGGTGGTGGAGGCGGCGCAGGCGCTGGACGCCGGGATCGACGCGCTGCGCGAGCGGCGGGACGCCAAGCTGCGGGTGGTGGCCAGCCTGACCGTCGCCGAGTACCTGATGCCCGGCTGGCTGCTGGGCCTGTCCGAGGCCAGCCCGGGCACCGCGGTGACGCTGCGGACGGCGAACTCGGCGGAGGTCGCCGGGCACGTCCTGGCCGGGGACGCCGACCTCGGCTTCGTCGAGGGCCCGTCCACCCCGCCCGGGCTGGCCGGCGCGGTGGTGGCGGCGGACCGGCTGGTGGTCGTGGTGGCGCCCGGCCACCCGTGGGCGCGCCGCCGCGCTCCGCTGACCGGGACCGAGCTGGCGGCCGTCCCGCTGGTGCTGCGCGAGCCCGGCTCGGGCACCCGGGAGGTGCTGGAGGCGGCCCTGAAGCCGTACGGGGGCGCGGCGCGGCCCCGGATGGAGCTGGCCTCGTCGACCGCGCTGAAGGCGGCGGCGATGACCGGGGCGGGGCCGGTCTGCCTGAGCGAGCTGGCCGTGGTGGAGGAGCTGGCCACCCGGCGGCTGGTCGAGGTGCCGCTGGTGGAGGAGCTGGACCTGCGGCGGCCGCTGCGCGCGGTCTGGCCGGCCGGGCAGCGGCCGAGCGGGCCGGCCCGGGAGCTGCTGGGGCTGACCCGGCGGCCCGTCGGGCGTCCGGCGGCACGTCGGCTTCCCCCGGCCTGAAGAAGCCCTGTCCGGGACAGGTTGAGCGGAATAGACTCAACTTAGTGCATGCTGTACGTAGCAGTAGTGAAGGACGACCAGGGAGGACCCCCCAGCAGTGGACGCCAGCAAGTTCACCACCAAGACGCAGGACGCCCTGTCCGCCGCGATCCGGCAGGCGGGCACGGCCGGCAACCCGGACGTCAGGCCGGTGCACATCCTGATCGCCCTGCTGGAGCAGCCCGAGGGCATCGCCCGGCCCCTGCTGGAGGCGGTCGGCGCCGACGTCGCCCGGGTCGACGCCGAGGCCCGCCGCCAGGCGGCCGCGCTGCCCAGCGCGATGGGCTCGACGGTCTCCGCGCCGCAGCTCGCCCGGGACACCATCGCGGTGCTCACCGAGGCCGGCAAGCGCGCGAGCGACCTCGACGACCAGTACGTCTCCACCGAGCACCTGATGGTCGGCCTGGCCGCCGAGGGCGGGCAGGTGGCCGAGCTGCTGGTGCAGCAGGGCGCCACGCCGAAGGCGCTGCTCGCCGCGTTCAAGGACGTCCGGGGCAGCGGCCGGGTCACCTCGCCGGACCCGGAGGGCACCTACAAGGCGCTGGAGAAGTACGGCACCGACCTCACCCAGGCCGCCCGGGACGGCAAGCTCGACCCGGTGATCGGCCGCGACCACGAGATCCGCCGGGTGGTCCAGGTGCTCTCCCGCCGGACCAAGAACAACCCGGTGCTGATCGGCGAGCCCGGCGTCGGCAAGACCGCCGTGGTCGAGGGCCTGGCCCAGCGCATCGTGGCCGGCGACGTGCCGGAGTCGCTGCGCGGCAAGCGGCTGGTCTCGCTGGACCTCAGCGCGATGGTCGCGGGCGCCAAGTTCCGCGGCGAGTTCGAGGAGCGGCTGAAGGCCGTCCTGAACGACATCAAGGCCTCCGACGGCCAGGTCGTCACCTTCATCGACGAGCTGCACACCATGGTCGGCGCGGGCGCCGGCGGGGACTCCGCGATGGACGCGGGCAACATGCTCAAGCCGATGCTGGCCCGCGGCGAGCTGCGGATGGTCGGCGCCACCACGCTGGACGAGTACCGCGAGCGGATCGAGAAGGACCCGGCCCTGGAGCGCCGCTTCCAGCAGGTGCTGGTCGGCGAGCCCAGCGTGGAGGACTCGATCGCCATCCTGCGCGGCCTCAAGGGCCGGTACGAGGCGCACCACAAGGTGCAGATCTCGGACGCCGCCCTGGTCGCCGCGGCCACCCTGTCCAACCGCTACATCACCTCCCGCTTCCTGCCCGACAAGGCGATCGACCTGGTCGACGAGGCGGCCTCCCGGCTGCGGATGGAGATCGACTCCTCCCCGGTCGAGATCGACGAACTCCAGCGCTCGGTCGACCGGTTGCGGATGGAGGAGCTGGCCCTGGAGAAGGAGTCGGACCCGGCCTCGGTCGACCGGTTGGCCCGGCTGCGGCGCGACCTCGCCGACCGGAACGAGCAGTTGAGCGTGCTCACGGCCCGCTGGGAGCAGGAGAAGAAGAGCCTCAACCGGGTCGGCGAGCTCAAGGGGCGGCTGGACGACCTGCACGGCGCGCTCGAACGCGCCCAGCGCGACGGGGACTTCGAGCGGGCGTCCAAGCTGATGTACGCCGAGATCCCGGCCGCCGAGAAGGAGCTCGCCGACGCCCAGGAGCGGGCCGCCGACCAGGACGCCTCCGCCTCGATGGTCAAGGAGGAGGTCGGCCCGGACGACGTGGCCGACGTGGTCGCCTCCTGGACGGGCATCCCGGCCGGTCGGCTGCTGGAGGGCGAGAGCGCCAAACTCCTGCGCATGGAGGAGGAGTTGGGCCGTCGCCTGATCGGCCAGAAGGAGGCCGTGCAGGCCGTCTCGGACGCGGTGCGGCGCACCCGCTCCGGCATCGCCGACCCGGACCGCCCGACCGGCTCCTTCCTCTTCCTCGGCCCGACCGGCGTCGGCAAGACCGAACTCGCCAAGGCCCTGGCCGACTTCCTGTTCGACGACGCCCGGGCCATGGTCCGGATCGACATGAGCGAGTACGGCGAGAAGCACTCGGTCTCCCGCCTGGTCGGCGCCCCGCCCGGGTACGTCGGCTACGAGGAGGGCGGCCAGCTCACCGAGGCGGTCCGCCGCCGCCCGTACAGCGTGGTGCTGCTGGACGAGGTGGAGAAGGCGCACCCGGAGGTCTTCGACGTCCTGCTCCAGGTGCTGGACGACGGGCGGCTCACCGACGGCCAGGGCCGCACGGTGGACTTCCGCAACGCCATCCTGATCCTCACCTCCAACCTGGGCTCGCAGTACCTCGTCGACCCGGCCACCCCGGAGGCCGAGAAGCGGGAGCTGGTGCTGGGCACCGTCCGGTCCGCGTTCAAGCCGGAGTTCCTCAACCGGCTGGACGACATCGTGGTCTTCGAGCCGCTGGGCACCGGCGAGCTGAGCCGGATCGTCGACCTCCAGGTGGCCCTCCTGGGCGAGCGGCTGCGGGAGCGGCGGCTCACCCTGGACGTCTCCGAGGCCGCCCGCGACTGGCTGGCGCTCACCGGCTACGACCCGGCGTACGGCGCCCGCCCGCTGCGCCGGCTGGTGCAGTCCGCGATCGGCGACCAGCTGGCCCGGGCGATCCTGTCCGGCGCGGTGCACGACGGGGACACCGTCGTGGTCGAGCGGGACGAGGAGGGCGACCGCCTCACCGTCCGCGGCCGGGGGCCGCTGGAGAAGTAGCACCGCCGGGCGTCCGGCGCACGGGCCGTTCCCTCCGCTCCGGCGGCGGGGGACGGCCCGTTCCGCGTCCCCGGCCCGTTCCGCGTCCCCGGCCCGGTTCGCGCCCCCGGCCCGGTTCGCGCCCCGGGCCGGACGCCGTCACTCCGCCGCCTGCCGCAGCAGCCGCCGCGTCCGGTCCCGCCGGCTGCGCGCCAGCCGGTGCAGTTCGGCCACCTGGGCGTCCGGCAGCTTCCAGGTCTGGGTCAGCAGCCGCAGCGTGGACACCCGCGGGCAGGACACCTCCCGTTCCAGGTCCCGGATCGACCGCACGCTCAGCCCGGTCGCCTCGCCCAGCTGCTCCTGCGTCATCCCCCGGTCCAGCCGGATGCTCCGCAGCAGCGCCCCGAGCGATGCGCCGTCCCCCGTCGCCGCTCCACCCACTCCTGTTCCCCCCTCAATTCCGGACAGTCCGCCTCAGGACAGCTCAACTCACCGGGCTGGGCCGGGATTTGACCGAAGCGATTTCCGTCGCACGCTAACCGCATCCGGCCCGCACGGCAGCCGAACCGGCGCGCCGGGCGCGTGACGTGGCTCACGCGCGCTCTCCGGACGGCCTCCAGCCCGCCCCGGACACCCTCCGTGACGGCCGCCCGCTCCACCCCTGCCGGAACCGCCGGGGAACACCCGGGGGAAGCCAGGGAAGAACCCGGGAAGGACACCCGGAACGACACCGCGAAGAACGCCGCGAAGAACGCCGGACGAAGATCGACTCGCCCCTCGGCTGCCCCTGTGAGCGGAGCCCCGAATGAGGCAGGATGGGAGGTGGAAAGGGCGGCCTCTCATTGCCGGCCACCACGTGCACTGAGGAATGAGGACCCCCATGAGCATCGACCCGTCGTCCATCCCGTCCTTCGGCGTCCCCCAGGGCGGCCAGCCCGGCGGCCAGGGCGGGCGGCCGGCCGGCCCGCCGCCGATCATCGTCCCGGACCAGGGCCTGGTCACCCAGCTGCTGGACCAGATGCAGCTCAAGCACGTCGTGGACGAGGAGGGCGACCTCACCGCCCCCTGGGAGGGCTTCCGCGTCTACTACATGTTCCGCGGCGAGCAGAAGGAGCTCTTCGCGGTGCGCGCCTTCTACGACCGCGCGTACCCGCTGGAGAAGAAGGGCGAGATCCTCGACCTGATCGACGAGTGGAACCGTGAGACCCTCTGGCCCAAGGTCTACACCCACACCCACGAGGACGGCGTGGTCCGCCTGATCGGCGAGGCCCAGATGATCGTCGGCGCCGGCGTCAACCTGGACTACTTCGTCACCACCACCGCCAACTGGACCCAGGCCGCGGTCGGCTTCGAGCAGTGGATCGTCGAGCGCCTCGGCCTCCAGAACGAGATCGAGGGCGAGGACGGCGAGGGCGCCGAGGGCACCGACGAGGCCTGATCCCTCCCCGGTACCCCCCGCACCGCCCGTTCGGCCCGCCACCCGCCCCCGCGGCGGTGGCGGGCCGTTCTTGTCCCCGGCTCCCGGCTGACCCAGGATGGCCTGACAACGAGCCGTGAGGAGCCACCGATGGGTACCAGGCCACTGCTGAACCGCCGACTGGCCGGGATGGGCACGACGGTCTTCGCCGAGATGTCCGCCCTGGCCACGGCCACCGGCTCGATCAACCTCGGCCAGGGCTTCCCGGACACCGACGGGCCCGAGGAGGTCCGCGAGGCGGCCGTACGGGCCCTGCGCGAGGGCCGCGGCAACCAGTACCCGCCCGGCCCCGGCGTCCCCGAGCTGCGCACCGCGATCGCCGAGCACCAGCAGCGGTTCCACGGCCTCGCGTACGACCCGGACAGCGAGGTGCTGGTCACCGCCGGCGCCACCGAGGCCATCGCCGCCACCCTGCTGGCCCTCCTGGAGCCGGGCGACGAGGTGATCGCCTTCGAGCCGTTCTACGACTCGTACGCCGCCTGCATCGCGATGGCCGGCGCCACCCGGGTGCCGCTCACCCTGCGGGCCCCGTCCTTCCGCCCCGACCTGGACGAGCTGCGCTCGCTGATCACCCCGCGCACCCGGCTGCTGCTGATCAACACCCCGCACAACCCGACCGGCACCGTCCTCACCGCCGAGGAGCTCGCGACCATCGCCGAACTCGCCGTCGAGCACGACCTGCTGGTCGCCACCGACGAGGTCTACGAGCACCTGGTGTTCGGCGCCGCCCACCACCCGATCGCCGCCCTGCCCGGCATGCGCGGACGCACCGTCAGCATCTCCTCGGCCGGCAAGACCTTCTCCTTCACCGGCTGGAAGGTCGGCTGGGTCACCGCGAGCCCGGACCTGGTGGCGGCCGTGCGCACCGCGAAGCAGTACCTCACCTACGTCAGCGCGGGCCCCTTCCAGTACGCCGTCGCCGAGGCCCTGCGGCTGCCGGACACGTACTTCGACACCCTCCGCGCCGACCTGCTGCGCAAGCGCGACCTGTTGGTCGACGGCCTCACCGCGGCCGGCTTCCGGGCCTTCACGCCCGAGGGCACGTACTTCGTCACCACCGACATCACCCCGCTCGGCGAGAAGGACGGCATCGAGTTCTGCCGTGCCCTGCCCGGCCGTTGCGGCGTCGTCGCCATCCCGAACGCGGTGTTCTACGACGACGTGGAGGCCGGCCGTAGCCTGGTCCGCTTCACTTTCTGCAAAAAGGACGAGGTCCTTCAGGAGGCCGTCGCCCGCCTGCGGCGCCTGTGAGGGGCCGCACGCCCCCTTTCACGCCCTTCTCCGCACCCTTCGAACAGGACTGCCCGCAGCCCGACACCAGTTCTGATGGGTCATCAACTTCCTTGATCGGCTTGCTTGTTTGCCGCCACTGAGGCACTCTGGCCGACCCTCCGGGCACTCTCCCGCCGCCCTCCACGCCCCGCGCCTGGAGGGCGGCGGTGCGTGATGCGCCCGAACAGCGCACACCCGGCGCGCACGGCGCGCAATCCGGTGATAGGGGCGCGCGCTGTGCAGACTCGTACACGGGCTCGATCAGAGCCGGGAAGCAGGTGTGCTCGAAACGGTGAATGCTTGACAAAGTTGGGTAAATCACCGGCGGGCCCGACGTATTCGTGCTTCTCTGCTGCTGAATCTCCAGCCGGAATCCTTCCTTCCACGGTCGGCCGCGCCCAGGGCCGCACAGCCACGAACAGCCTCGCCATCGCCTAGGCCTACTCGGTGCTGCTCGGCGGGCGCGCACGGAGCTGAAACGCGGAGCCGAGCATGCTCACCACACTGCAGACCTCCTACACGGACACCCGCGCCGGTGACCTCGCCTGGTGCCTCGGCGGCGACCCGCTGCCCGCTCTCGCCGTCCGCGACCTGAGACTCGACGGAGGCGGCCGCCCGGGCGCGTCCGGCACCCTCCAGCTGCGCCTGCTGGGCGCCTCCCACCAGGTGGTGATCGACGCGGGCCCCGGCCGATGTCTGGAGACCGTCGCCTGCCTGCCCGGCCGCCGCACCCCGCTGCCGGCCCGGGTGGCCAAGCAGATCGGCGGCTGGGAGTACGAGTTCGCCGCCCGCATCGAGGCGCTGCCGCCGCACGACTTCGCGGCCCGCGCCCAGGAGCTGCTGGCCCTGGTCGAGGGGCACCCCCGGGGCCTCGCCGGGGTCTTCCCGGGCGACCCGAGCGCCTTCACCGCGCTGGTCACCCAGGGCGGCCCGGACCGGCTCCTGTGGCGCACCTGGCACGCCTACCCGCAGGAGGGGCAGCTGGTGTGCACCCGCTCCTCGCTGGTGGTGTCCGGGGCATGACCGCCCCCAAGTCCGGAGCGGAACACCGGTCCGGCCGTAGGCCGCCCAAGCCGGGCCTACGAATCGTACGCAGGAACGATTCGTCAATTCGACGTCGCTCACTGTCCGTCGGATGGGCGCAGCCATCCGTCCCGCACGTCCCCTAGCGTTTGTTCGTGATCAACCATCCGGCCGGTCCGCCCGCACGCCCGCGAGTGGACCTCGACGACGGCACCCCACCCCGGCCCGGGCGAGCCCACGCCCCACTCCTGCCCGCCCGCCGTCGGCCCCGGCTGCGCTCCCGACCACGGTTCGCCCGCCTGACCGTCCTGCTGGCCGCGTTCGTCTGCGCGGCCTGCGGACTCGTCTACGAGCTCGAACTCGTGGCGCTCGGCGACTACCTGCTCGGGGACACGGTCACCCAAACCTCCGTCGTGCTCTCCGTCATGGTCTTCGCGATGGGCCTCGGCTCCCTCCTCGCCAAACGGCTCACCAGCCGGCCCGCCACCGCCTTCGCCCTGGTCGAGTGCGCGCTCGCGCTCACCGGCGGACTCTCCGTCCTCGCCCTCTACTCCTGCTGGGCCTGGATCGGCCGCTACCAGGCCGCCATGGTCGGCCTCACCTGCCTGATCGGCATCCTCATCGGCGCCGAGATCCCCCTGCTGATGACCCTCATCCAACGGATCCGGCGCGAGGACGCCGGCCGGGCCGTCGCCGACCTGTTCGCCGCCGACTACGTGGGCGCCCTGATCGGCGGCCTCGCCTTCCCGTTCCTGATCCTGCCCGGCCTCGGGCCCGGCGACGGAGCACTGCTCACCGGCGCCGTCAACGCCGTCGCCGGGGCCGCCGTGGTGCTCTGGCTGTTCCGCGAGGAACCCGCCCCCCGGATACGACGGCTGCTCTGGGGCGGCTGCCTGCTGGTGCTCGCCGTGCTCGCGGCGGCCGCGGCCGGCTCCGACGCCGTCGAACGCGCCGCCCGGCACGCCCTCTACGGCGACCAGGTCCGCTACGCGACCCGCAGCCGGTACCAGGAGATCGTGCTCACCGGCCCCGCCGAAGGCCCGCTCCGGCTCTACCTCGACGGCCGGCTCGCGGTCTGCGGACCCGACGAGTACCGGGGCAGCGAGGGCCTCGTCCACCCCGCCATGGCGGCCGGCCCGGACGCCCGGGTCCTGTTGCTCGGCGGCGGCGACGGACTCGCCCTGCGGGAGGTGCTGCGGCACCGGGGCGTCCGCACCGTCCGACTGGTCGACGCCGACCCCGCCCTCCCCCGGCTCGCCCGCACCGACCCCGGGCTCGCCGCCCTCGGCGGGCGCTCCCTGGACGACCCCCGGGTCCGCACCACCGCCGCCGACCCGATGGCCTGGCTGCGCGGCGCGGGTGCCCCCGGCGGGGACGGACCGTACGACGTGGTGCTCGCCGACCTCCCGGCACCGGCCGACGGCGGACCGGTCAAGTTCCACTCCCAGGAGTTCTACGGCCTCGCCACCCGGCTGCTCTCCCCCGGAGGCCGGATCGCCGTCCGCGCCGGGAGCGACCTGGACGGCCTCTGGCAGATCGAGTCCGGCCTGCGGACGACGGGCCTGCAGACCGCCCCGTACGCCGTCCCGGGCAGCGCCACCGCCGCCTGCCGCCCCGGCCCGCCGGACGGCGCCCAGAACTTCCTCCTCGCCGCCGCCACCCGGCCCCCGCTCACCCTCGCCCCCGACGCCCCGGCCCCCCGCGCCCTCACCCCCGACACCCTCCACGCCACCACCACCCGCCTCACCGCCCTCCGCCCCGCCCACCCCCCGGCCGCCCTCACCCTCCTCGGCCCCCGCTGAGGTCGCCGCTGAGCCGCAGCCCGGCGGCCCTCCTCCGCCACCGTTGAGGCCGACAGCCGGAAGCCCCGCACCCGCACCCACGCCGCCGCTCCCACGGCCCTGCGGAGCCGCCACCGGCCGCACCCGACGCCACGGGAAGAGCGGCCGGGGGAAGGCGGCCCCCGCCGGACACGGCAGGGGCCGCCCGGCATCCGCGAAGCGGGCCGAGGCGGGCGAAGCCCTCCGCTCCCCGGGGTCCGCGCGCAGGCGGAACGGTGATCGACTCGCCGCCCCCATCGCCGCTGCGCGAGAAGTCGATCCAGCCGACTTCTCGCGCAGGGAGGCCCGGAAGAACGGGCTCCTCGACCGGCAAGCCCCCGCACGGGCGGGGCCGCTCGGCAGCCGGGGAGCGGGCCCAGGCAGGAGAAGACCCATGGCCCCGGCCCACCTTGCGGGGGCGGACGGCCGCCGGACGACGGGCGACGGAGCGGGGCCCGTCGCGGTGCGGGGCCGGTGGGGAGGGCGGCCCCGGGCCTGGCCGCTGCTGGATGGGCGCGGGCCCGATGGGCAGGACCGTGGGCGGCCCCGGGCCTGCGGGGCCAAGTGGGCGAGGCGGGGCCGGAGGATGCGGGGCCCGTGAGCGGGGCGGCCCCGGGCTTGGGGCCGGTGGATGGGCGCGGGCCCGGTGCGCAGGGCTGTGGGCGGCCCCGGGCCTGGGGCCGGGTGGGTGGGGCAGCACCGGAGGGCGCGGGGTCGGTGGGCGTGCGCAGCCTCGGGCCTGCGGGGCCGGAGGGTGCCGGGTCGGTGGGCGGGGCGGCCCCGGGCTCGGGTGGCGAGATGGTGCGACGGCCAAGGGAACGGGTGGGATGGGGAAAATCTGGTGGTGGTGGGTAGGGACCGGGCGGGGACCAGTCGGTAGGCTCCGTGGCATGGAGCATGAGGTTGTCGTCCCGATGTCCGCCGAGCTGGTGCGGCAGGCCTTGCAGGATCCGGCGCTGCTGGCGCGGAGCGTGCCGGGGCTGAGCACCGAGCCGGCCGCGGTCGGGTCCGGTGCGGCCGAGGAGATCGGCGGCCGGCTGAAGCTGCGGATCGGCGGCTCCACGATCACGTACAAGGGCGTGCTGTCGCTGATCGAGGGCCGGGAGGGCGTGCTGACCGTGCTCGCCGAGGGCGAGGAGGCCCGGGGCAGCGGTGAGGCGACCGCCACCGTCCGGGTCAGCGTCGTGGACGGCGCCGAGGACGGCACCGCGGCGATCCGCTTCACCGGCGACCTGAGCGCCACCGGCCGGCTGACCGAGTTCGACGAGGAGACCCTCGACGCCACCGGCCGCCGTCTGCTGGACAGGTTCGCCGCCGCGCTGGTCGCCCCGGAGGGCGAGCAGCCGCAGGACCAGGAGGGCTCGGAGGACCTGGAGGAGCAGGAGGACCAGGCCGCGGAGACCTCGACCGGCGCGGGTGTGGTCTTCATCGAGGAGCGCCAGGACCAGCCCGGCGACGACCTGGACGACGACCTCTCCGACCTGATCGCCTTCTCCGACGCCGACGCCGAGCGCTTCGGTCTGCCCACCGGCTCCGCCGACGACGACGAGGACGACGTCGAGGGCGAGGGCGAGGACGCGGACGGCTCCGCCGAGCAGGACGGCGTCGCTGAGGAGCTGCCCGCCGAGCCGCTCTTCGCGTACGAGGACGAGCCGGTGCTCTCCGGCCCGGTGCGCCGCAGCATCGTCGGCCGGTCCGCCGAGGAGGTGGACCACGCTCCGCCGCGCGGCCCGTACGCCCCGGCGCTGCCCGCCCGCAGCGCGCGGGCCCGGGCGGCGTCCCGCTGGGGCGGGGAGGCCGGCGGGATCGTGGTGCCGGGCGCCGGCGGCCGCAACGCGGTGCCGTGGGTGATCGGCGGCTCGGTGGCCCTGCTGGGCGGTGCCGTGGTGCTGGTCAGGGCGCTGCGCCGCCGCTGACCTGGCGCCGGCCGGGCGCGAGCCCGGAGAGCCGCGGGGACTGCCAGGGCCTAGACTGAACGCTCATGAGCAACGACCGCGACGCCCTGCTGGCACAGATCAAGGACAAGGCCGTCGTGCACGGCAAGGTCACCCTCTCCTCCGGCAAGGAGGCCGACTACTACGTCGACCTGCGCCGGATCACGCTGGACGGCGTGGCCGCCCCGCTGGTCGGCCGGGTGATGCTGGACGCGACCTCGCACCTGGAGTACGACGCCGTCGGCGGTCTGACCCTGGGCGCCGACCCGGTGGCCGCCTCGATGCTGCACGCCGCCGCCGCGCGCGGGCAGCAGCTGGACGCCTTCGTGGTCCGCAAGACCGGCAAGGCGCACGGCCTGCAGCGCCGGATCGAGGGCCCGGAGGTCAAGGGCCGCCGGGTGCTGGCCGTCGAGGACACCTCCACCACGGGCGGCTCGGTGCTGACCGCCGTGGAGGCGCTGCGCGAGGCGGGCGCCGAGGTGGTCGGCGTCGCGGTGATCGTGGAGCGCGGCGGCGCGGCCGCCGTCGAGGCCCAGGGCCTGGAGTACGTGACCGCGTACACCCTGGACGACCTGGGTCTCTGACCCCGACCCGCCGGGACGGCAAACGCCGGGACGACGAACGACCGAGGGCCGGTGCTGTTTCACGTGAAACAGCACCGGCCCTCGCCGTGTCCGGAGCGGCGGGCGCTCAGCCCCGCCGGTGCCGGCCGCCGCCAGCCTGGACCTGGCTCTCCTCGTCGACCTCGGCACCGATGCCGGCCCGCTTCTTCTTCCGCTCGCGCATGACCTCGATCAGGATCGGCGAGATGGACAGCAGGACGATCAGCAGCACCGCCGGGATCAGGTACTTGTCGATCACCGGGGCGAGCGCGTCACCGAAGAAGTAGCCGATCAGCAGCATGGACTCGGTCCACAGCACGCCGCCGATCACGTTCCAGACGAAGAAGGTCCGGGCGGGCATCTCCAGGGTGCCCGCGACCGGGTTCAGGAAGGTGCGGATGATCGGCATGAAGCGGGCCAGCACGACGGCCTTGCCGGAGCCGAACTTGTTGAAGTACTCCTCCGCCTTCACCACGTAGTCGCGGCGGAAGATCTTCGAATCGGGCTTGTCGAACATCTTCGGCCCGACCTTGGCGCCGATCAGGTGCCCGAGCTGGGCGCCGGCGATCGCCGCGATCGGGCAGCCGATCAGCAGGACGGCGATCGGCAGCTTGGCGCCGTCACCGAGCACCGAGGAGGCTGCGTTCGAGGCGGCGACGCCCGCGAGGATCAGCAGCGAGTCACCCGGGAAGAAGAAGCCGACCAGCAGGCCGGTCTCCGCGAAGATGATCGCGATCAGCCCGATGGCGCCGAGGGACGAGATCAGGGATTTGGCGTCGAGCAGGTTGACGGCCAGCTGGTTGTAGTCCACGGGCGCAGGATAGCGGGCGCACCTTGCCGGCGACGCGGGCGTACCGTGCCGACGGCGCCCGGCCGGGACCGGTTCCGGCCCCCGCCGGGGCCGCCCGGGTGCCGCCGTGCGCCCGTACCGTGCGACGTTCCGCATGGCGGGCTCCTGCTGACCCGCGGGCACGAGTCTGGGAAGATGGCACAGGCGTCCGGTCCGCGGTGGCACACCACCCTCATGGCCGTACCGCGCAGGTCGCCGCGAACGTGCCGGAGAGCCACCACCGCAACGCCGCGCGTCGGCGGGCCGGCACGGAGTCGTCACGAAGGCGTACACAGCGTCGGACAGCACCGTCCGTACGCCGCAACCCGACAGGAGCGGATCGCATGCCCATCGCAACTCCCGAGGTCTACAACGAGATGCTCGACCGGGCCAAGGCGGGCAAGTTCGCCTACCCGGCCATCAACGTCACGTCGTCGCAGACCCTGCACGCCGCGCTGCGTGGTTTCGCCGAGGCCGAGAGCGACGGCATCATCCAGATCTCGACCGGTGGCGCGGAGTTCCTGGGCGGCCAGCACAGCAAGGACATGGTGACCGGCGCGGTCGCGCTCGCCGAGTTCGCCCACATCGTCGCCGCCAAGTACGACGTCACCGTCGCTCTGCACACCGACCACTGCCCGAAGGACAAGCTGGACGGCTACGTCCGCCCGCTGCTGGCGGTCTCCGCCGAGCGCGTGGCCAAGGGCGAGAACCCGCTGTTCCAGTCGCACATGTGGGACGGCTCGGCCGAGACCCTCGCCGACAACCTGGCCATCGCCCAGGAGCTGCTGGCCCAGGCCGCCGCCGCCAAGATCATCCTCGAGGTCGAGATCACCCCGACCGGCGGCGAGGAGGACGGCGTCACCCACGAGATCAACGACGAGCTGTACACCACCGTCAACGACGCCGTGCGCACCGCCGAGGCGCTGGGCCTGGGCGAGCAGGGCCGCTACCTGCTGGCCGCCTCCTTCGGCAACGTGCACGGCGTGTACAAGCCGGGCAACGTCGTGCTGAAGCCGGAGCTGCTGCGCGAGCTGCAGGACGCGATCGGCAAGCAGTACGGCAAGACCGACCCGTTCGACTTCGTCTTCCACGGCGGCTCGGGCTCGACCGCCGAGGAGATCGCCACCGCGCTGGAGAACGGCGTCGTGAAGATGAACCTGGACACCGACACCCAGTACGCCTTCACCCGCCCGGTGGCCGGCCACATGTTCGCCAACTACGACGGCGTGCTGAAGGTCGACGGCGAGGTCGGCAAGAAGAACACCTACGACCCGCGCACCTGGGGCAAGCTGGCCGAGGCCGGCATGGCCGCCCGCGTGCGCGAGGCCGCCGAGCAGCTGCGTTCGGCGGGCAAGCGCCTGAAGTGAGGCCCGCGCCCCGCGTAGGTCCCGCGCCCCGAGCGTGAGAAACGGGTGCCCCCGGCGGACTCCGCCGGGGGCACCCGTACGTCGGGGGGGTGTCTACCGCTCTACAGCTCTACCGATCTCTACGGCTCTGCCGCTCGACCGCTCTACTGCTTGAGCTCCGCGTACGCCTCCGCGCTGCTGTCCTTCAGGAACTGCCAGCAGCGGGCCTCCTCCTCGGTCTCCTTGATCGCGCCGGCCGCCCGGGCGAGCGCCGCCAGGCAGCGCAGGAAGCCGCGGTTGCCGCGGTGCTCCCACGGCACCGGGCCGTGGCCCTTCCAGCCGTTGCGCCGCAGCGCGTCCAGACCACGGTGGTAGCCGGTACGGGCGTAGGCGTACGACTCGACGTACCGGCCGGCCGCGTAGGCGTCGTCGGCCAGCATCGCCCAGGCGAGGCAGAAGACCGGGAACTCGGCCGCCACCTGGGTCGGGGAGGCCGATTCCTCCGCCAGCATCCGGTAGGGCCGCTCCTCCTCCGGGAGCAGGGTCGGTTCGGGACCGTCGAGAAGATTCCTGTGAATCGCCATGCCCTGAAGTCTGCCACCCGAGACGCAGGGGTCAACCGCCGTCCCGGACGGGCGGCCGCAACGGGCACCGGCGCCGCCCACGGGAAGGTGGACATTCACCCGTTCGCCATGCCAGTGTGAAGATCATGTCTGCAGCCCGATCCGTCGGCAGGCGCACCGCACCGCCCCGGAAGGGCGGTCGCCGACGCCGCCGGCAGCGGCGCAGACCCGGTCCTGGCATGCTCACGGCACTGGTGCTCTCCGTGCTGGTGCTGGGCGCCGCGGCGTTCATGCTGAACCGCCCCTCGGCCACCCCGGCCACCACCCCGACCACCCAGGCGAGGGTCGCCCCGCCGGCCGAGCAGGCCGCCACGGCGGCACCGGCGCCGGCTCCCGCACCGGCCGACACCCCGCCGCCCCCGCCGGCCCCGACACCGACCCCGCCGCCCGCCCCCGCCGCGCCGGACCCCGGCCCCGCCAAGGGCGCGGGCACCTTCACCGTCGCCCCCGCCACCGCCAAGCCGGTCGGGCGCGGCACCGTACGCCGCTACCGGGTCGAGGTCGAGGACGGCATCGGCATCGACGCCCCGGCCGCCGCCGCGCAGGTCCACGGCATCCTCGGCGACAAGCGAGGCTGGACCAACGACCGCAAGAACGGCTTCCAGCTGGTCGCCGACGGCCCGTACGACTTCACCGTGAAGATCGCCTCACCGGCCACCGTGGACCGGATCTGCGGCGCCTCCGGACTGGACACCCACGGCGAGGTCAACTGCAACGTCGGCAACCAGGTGCTCGTCAACTCCAAGCGCTGGAACACCGGTTCACCGCAGTTCAGCGGCCCGCTGGAGGAGTACCGGGCACTGATCGTCAACCACGAGGTGGGCCACCGGATCGGCCACGGGCACGAGGGCTGCCCGGGCGAGGGCAAGCCCGCGCCCGCGATGATGCAGCAGATCTACGGTCTCAAGGGCTGCGCCCCCAACGCCTGGCCGTACTCGGCGGAGGGCACCTACCTCAGCGGGCCGTCCGTCCCGTAGCCCGCGGGACCGGAGCCGCACCGGGGAGCCGGTCAGCCGAGCACCGGCAGGTACGCCCGCAGGTCGCTGCGCTCCCCCGAGGCGGACACCTCGGCCGCGTCCACCGCCGCCGCCCAGGCCGTCCGGCCGGTGGCCAGCCGGATCCAGGTCAGCGGGTCGGTCTCCACCACGTTGGGCGGGGTGCCCCGGGTGTGCCGGGGGCCCTCGACGGCCTGCACCACCGCGTACGGCGGGATCCGCAGCTCGACCGCGCCGCCCGGGGCGCGGTCGGCGAAGGCGTCGGCCAGCAGCCGGGTGACGGCCGCGACGGCCTGCCGGTCGTGCGGGAAGGCCGGGAGAGCCCGGGAGGCCGAGGAGGTCAGGGAAACCGAGGAGACCGGGGAGCCGGGGAAGGCGTCGGGCCCGAGCGCGGCGGCCAGGTCGTCGGCGTGCACGACCGTCTCCACCAGCCTGGTCACCAGCATGTCGGAGAGCGTCATCGAACCCAGCCGGATCTCGAACCGCCGGGCCGGGTCGGCGGCTTCGGGCCGCTCCAGCAGGGCGAGCAGCGCGTCCGCGGCCCGGCCGAAGGCGGCCGCCACCGAGGCCGCGTCCCCGGCGAACTCCGCCGCGCCCCGCGCCCGGGCCTGCTCGTCCAGCAGCGGCGCGACGGTGGCGACCCCGGCCGCCCAGCCCGACAGGTCCAGCGGTGCCCGCCCCTGCGGCCGGTCGTCCAGGTGCGCCGGGACGTAGTCGAGTTGGACGGCCAGGTGGGCGAGCAGTTCGCGGACCCGCCACCGCCCCAACCGGGTCGGCAGGTCCAGCTGCTCCGTGCCGAGCGCGTCCACGGCGGCACGCAGCGCCCTGGTCTGGGCGGCCAGCGCGGCGCGGACCTTCTGCGGCTGGTACGTACGGGGCTTAGCAGGCATGGGGCTCAACATATGACGAGGGGCGGACGGTTCACCAGGAACCGCCCGCCCCTCGAACAGGCCGATCAGGCCAGCAGGGCCTCGATGACGCCGGTGTGGGCGTCCTTCAGCTCCGCCAGCGAGACGCTGAACTGGCCCTGGACGTCCAGGCTGTCGCCGTCCACGACACCGATCCGGGTGGCCGGCAGGCCGCGCGCGGTGCACATGTCGTTGAAGCGGAGCTCCTCGCTGCGCGGCACCGCCACGACGGCGCGGCCGGCCGACTCCGAGAACAGCAGGACGAACGGGTCCTGGCCCTCGGGCAGGACGATCCGCGCACCGTGGCCGCCCTTGAGGCAGCTCTCCACGAGCGCCTGGCCGAGGCCTCCGTCGGACAGGTCGTGCGCGGCGTCGATCATGCCGTCGCGCGAGGCGGCGATCAGGATGTCGCCGAGCAGCCGCTCGCGCTCCAGGTCCACCGCGGGCGGCAGGCCGCCGAGGTGGTCGTGGACGGCCTGCGACCAGGCCGAGCCGCCGAGCTCGTCCGCCGTCTCGCCGAGCAGGTAGAGCAGCTGCCCCTCCTCGGCGAAGGCCAGCGGGGTGCGCCGGGTGACGTCGTCGATGACGCCGAGCACCGCGACCACCGGGGTCGGGTGGATGGCGACCTCGCCGGTCTGGTTGTACAGCGAGACGTTGCCGCCGGTGACCGGGGTGCCGAGCACCAGGCAGGCGTCGGCCAGGCCGCGGGTGGCCTCGGCGAACTGCCACATCACGTCCGGGTCCTCGGGGGAGCCGAAGTTGAGGCAGTCGGAGACGGCGAGCGGCTTGGCACCGCCGGCCGCGACGTTGCGGTACGCCTCGGCCAGGGCCAGCTGGGCGCCGGTGTACGGGTCCAGCTTGGCGAAGCGGCCGTTGCCGTCGGTGGCGACCGAGACGCCGAGGTTGGTCTCCTCGTCGATCCGGATCATGCCCGAGTCCTCGCCGACCGAGAGCACGGTGTTGCCGAGCACGTAGCGGTCGTACTGGTCGGTGATCCAGGACTTGGAGGCCTGGTTCGGGTGGCTCGCGACCTTCAGCAGGTCGGCCTTGAGGCCCTCGCCGGTGGTCGGGCGGGCCAGCCGCTCGGCGGTCGGGGCGTCGGCCTGCAGCGCGTCCTGCCAGCTGGGGCGGGCGTACGGGCGCTGGTAGGTCGGGCCCTCGTGGGCGACGGTGCGCGGCGGGACGTCCACCACGAGCTCGCCGTGCCAGTAGATCTCCAGGCGCTCGCCGTCGGTCACCTCACCGATGACGTTGGCGATGACGTCCCACTTCTCGCAGATCTCCAGGAAGCGGTCGATCTTGTCGGGCTCCACGATCGCGCACATGCGCTCCTGCGACTCGCTCATGAGGATCTCCTCCGGCGAGAGCGTGTGGTCGCGCAGGTGCACGGTGTCGAGCTCGATCCGCATGCCGCCGGAGCCGGCCGAGGCCAGCTCGCTGGTGGCGCAGGACAGGCCGGCGCCGCCGAGGTCCTGGATGCCCTTGACGAGCTTCTCCCGGAAGATCTCCAGGGTGCACTCGATCAGGAGCTTCTCCTGGAACGGGTCGCCGACCTGGACCGCCGGGCGCTTGGCCGGCTTGGTGTCGTCGAAGGTCTCGGAGGCGAGCACCGAGACGCCGCCGATGCCGTCGCCACCGGTGCGGGCGCCGTACAGGACGACCTTGTTGCCGGCGCCGGAGGCCTGCGCGAGGTGGATGTCCTCGTGCTTCATGACGCCCACGCACAGCGCGTTGACCAGCGGGTTGCCCTGGTAGCAGGAGTCGAAGACGACCTCGCCGCCGATGTTCGGCAGGCCCAGGCAGTTGCCGTAGCCGCCGATGCCCGCGACGATCCCGGGCAGCACGCGCCGGGTGTCCGGGTGGTCGGCCGCACCGAAGCGCAGCGGGTCCATCACGGCGACCGGGCGGGCGCCCATCGCCAGGATGTCGCGCACGATGCCGCCGATGCCGGTGGCCGCGCCCTGGTAGGGCTCGATGTACGACGGGTGGTTGTGCGACTCGACCTTGAAGGTGACCGCGTAGCCCTGGCCGACGTCGACGACACCGGCGTTCTCGCCGATGCCGACGAGCATCGCGTCCGAATCCGGCTTCTTCTCGCCGAACTGCTTCAGGTGGACCTTGCTGCTCTTGTACGAACAGTGCTCCGACCACATGACCGAGTACATGGCGAGCTCGGCGCCGGTGGGACGGCGGCCGAGGATCTCGCGGATGCGCGCGTACTCGTCCTCCTTGAGGCCGAGGTCGGCCCAGGGCTGGGCGGCGTCCGGGGTCTGCTCGGCGTTCTTGACGGTGTCGAGGCTCATCAGGCGTTCACCAGCTGCTTCAGGACGGAAGTGAAGAAGCCCAGGCCCTCGGTGGTCGGACCGGTGAGCGGCTCCACGGCGTGCTCCGGGTGCGGCATCAGGCCGACGACATTGCCGGCGGCGTTGGTGATGCCGGCGATGTCGCGGTACGAACCGTTCGGGTTGACGTCCAGGTAACGGGCGACGACCCGGCCCTCCGCCTCCAGCTCGTCGAGCACCCGCTCCTCGGCGACGAAGCGGCCCTCGCCGTTCTTCAGCGGGACGACGATTTCCTGGCCGACGGAGTAATCCCCGGTCCAGGCGGTGCCGGCGTTCTCGATGCGCAGCTTCTGGTCGCGGCAGATGAAGTGCAGCGAGTCGTTCCGGGTGAGCGCACCGGGCAGCAGGTGCGATTCGCAGAGCACCTGGAAGCCGTTGCAGATACCGAGCACCGGCATTCCGAGCTTCGCCTGCTCGATGACGGTCTCCATCACCGGCGAGAACCGGGAGATGGCACCGCAGCGCAGATAGTCGCCGTAGCTGAATCCGCCCGGCAGGACGACGGCGTCGACCTGGTGGAGATCCTTGTCACGGTGCCAGAGGGCGACCGGCTCGGCGCCGGCGAGACGGACCGCCCGCCGGGCGTCGCGGTCGTCGAGGGAGCCTGGGAAAGTGACGACGCCGACGCGGGTGGTCACTTGCCCTCCTCCTCGACCCGGACGGTGAAGTCCTCGATCACGGTGTTGGCGAGAAAGGTCTCGGCGGCTTCGCGGATACGGGCGAGCGCCGCGTCGTCGACCGGGCCCTCCACATCCAGCTCGAAACGCTTGCCCTGGCGGACGTCGGCGATCCCGGTGAATCCGAGACGGGGCAGTGCACGCTGCACCGCCTGTCCCTGGGGGTCGAGGATCTCCGGCTTGAGCATGACGTCGACTACGACGCGTGCCACTGGCACTCCCGGTGGTGTCTTCGGTGAGGCGGGGGAACTCCAGACTACCGGTGGTTTCGGGCAGGATTGCTGGCCGGGCATAGCGACGCGCGTAGACCCCAGACCCTTACGCAGCAAGGGATCCAGCGCCCCGATCACCCGCCCGGGCCGGCCGGTTTCCCCGGATTCGGCACTCGGAACGACGCCCTCCGGAGAACACCCGAATACGGCACTTGGGGACAGAACCGCCCGACCCGCACATCGGTATCAAGGAACCCGCCGAAGAGACGTGAATATCCGGAAAAGAATGCCGGACTCTTCGATTTCGGCCCCCTTCGGGTGCAGAATAGGGCCACCTGTCGCGGCAAGTGCTGCGTATCAGGCGAGCCGCCCGGCCCGCCCGTACGCGCTTGCGCGAGTTGGTGCACATCAGGCCCCGGTACCCCCTCGGACCGGCGGCCGAATTGCCCGAGAGGATTGACACCCATGGCTCAGCGTGTAGTTGTCACGCTCTCCGACGACCTGGACGGCGGCGCCGCCGCCGAAACCGTCCACTTCGGCGTCGACGGAAAGTCGTACGAGATCGACCTGTCCGTGGACAACGCGGAAAAGCTGCGGGAGGCCCTCGCTCCGTTCGTCGCCGCCGGCCGCCGGCAGAGCCGCACCGGAAAGTCCTTCCGGCGCACCGCCCTCACCCCGGACCCGGCCGCCGTCCGCGCCTGGGCCCTGTCCCGCGGGATGGAACTGCCGGCCCGCGGCCGCATCCCCAAGCACGTGTACGAGGCGTTCGCCGAGGCGAACTGACCCCGCGGGGAGCCCGCTCCCCGGTCGCCCCGCCCGCCCGGTCCGAAAGGGTGGGGCGACCACCCCGAACGATGCTGTAGAGTATTCCTCGTCGCCGCAACGGAGAGATCCGAAGAGGCGGCGGGTGCCCCACCAGGCACCATGCGGACGTGGCTCAGTTGGTAGAGCATCACCTTGCCAAGGTGAGGGTCGCGAGTTCGAATCTCGTCGTCCGCTCGCAGTGCGCGAGCACAGCACAACTCAATAGTTTGACCTGCGGACGTGGCTCAGTTGGTAGAGCATCACCTTGCCAAGGTGAGGGTCGCGAGTTCGAATCTCGTCGTCCGCTCAGATACGAAGGGCCCCCTCAATCGAGGGGGCCCTTCGGCATTCCCTCCCGGGGCGTCCCGGCACCCCCGCACCCGGCGGCCGGCGATATCGGCCATGACATTTGTCATCGCCGACCCGTGCGTCCCCACCGCGATGTCATGACGGCGCGCACTGCCCGTACGGCCCGGCCGACGGGAGGCTTGGGGCATGGAAACGAGCCGGCCCTCCCGCCCCAGCGACGACGTGATCGAGGTCACCGACCTGCACCGCCACTACGGCGGCGGCAGCACCGGGTACCACGCCGTACGCGGCGTCGACCTGACCGTCCGCCGCGGCGAGCTGTTCGCCCTGCTCGGCACCAACGGGGCCGGCAAGACCTCCACCATGGAGGTCATCGAGGGCCTGGCCGCGCCCACCGGCGGCACCGTCCGGGTGCTCGGCCGGGACCCCTTCACGGAGCGCGGCGCCGTCCGCCCGCGGATCGGCATCATGCTCCAGGAGGGCGGCTTCTCCGGCGAGCTCACCGCCGCCGAGACCGGCCGCACCTGGGCCGGGATGACCAGCGGCGCCCGCCCGGTCGCGGAGGCGCTGGAGCTGGTCGGCCTCGGCCACCGGGCGAACGTCCGGGTCAAGCAGCTGTCCGGCGGCGAGAAGCGCCGGCTGGACCTCGCGATGGCCCTGCTCGGCCGCCCCGAGGTGCTCTTCCTGGACGAGCCCAGCACCGGCCTCGACCCGGAGGCCCGCGCCGCCGTCTGGCGGCTGGTCCGCGAGCTGCGCGCCCAGGGCACCACGGTGCTGCTCACCACGCACTACCTGGAGGAGGCCGAGGAGCTGGCCGACCGGCTGGCCATCATGCACGGCGGCCAGGTCGTCACCTCCGGCACCGTCGCCGAGGTGATCGCCGGCCGGCCCTCCCGGATCTCCTTCGAACTGCCCGAGTTCACCGGGACCGCGCTGCCCCTCCTGCCCGGCGCCGAGCTGTCCGTCGACGGCCGCAAGGTCACCGTGCAGACCGTCGGGCTCCAGGACACCCTCACCGACCTGCTCGGCTGGGCCCGGCACCACGGCATCGCGCTCGGCGCGCTGGACGCCCGCAGCGCCTCGCTGGAGGAGGCCTTCCTCGCGATCGCCTCCGAGGCCGCCCACCAGCACCCCCCGCAGGCACCCGCCGCCACCCGCCCCGCCCGCCGCCGCCTGATCGGATCCGCCCGATGACCACCGCCACCGCCACCGCCGCCACCACCGCCGGTCCGCAGAGCACCGCCGTCCGCCGGCTGCTCGCCCTCGGCCGGGCCGAGGCCACCCTGCTGCTGCGCAACCGCACGGCCCTGTTCACCGCCCTGGTGCTGCCGCTGTTCCTGGTCGTCGTCCTCCGGAGCACGCTGGCGCAGCAGGCCGAGTCCAACCCCGGCCTGGACGTCGACTCGCTGCTGGTCTACGGCTCGGTCGGGATGGTCCTGGCCTTCGTCGTGTACTACAACCTGACCGCCGCGTACGTCGGACGGCGCGGCGAGCTGGTCCTCAAGCGGCTGCGCACCGGCGAGGCCCGGGACATCGAGATCCTGCTCGGCACCGCCGTCCCCTCGCTCACCCTCGGCCTGCTGATGGCCGCCCTGATCGGGATCGGCGGCAGCGTCGCCCTGCACCTGACCGTGCCGGTCAACCCGCTGCTGATGCTGGTCGGCCTGCTGCTGGCGCTGGCCACCATGATCGCCCTGGCCGCGCTGTCCAGCGCCTTCACCAGGACCGTGGAGAGCGCCGGCATCACCACCCTGCCGGTCATGCTGGTCATGCAGTTCGGCTCCGGCCTGTTCGTCCCGCTGGACGTCATGCCCGAGCAGCTGGCGAACATCTGCCGCCTGCTGCCGACCACCCCGGCCTTCCAGCTGATCCGCGTCGGCTGGTTCGGCACCGACGGCTCGGCCGCCGCGACCGGTTTCGCCGGCTCCTGGGGCGCCGCCGGCTCGCACCTGGTCACCGGGGGCATCTGGCTCGCCCTCGCGGTCTGGGGCGCGGTGCGCTACTTCCGCTGGGAGCCGCGCCGCTGAGCATCCGGCAGTAATCCGAAGGAACGCCCCCGGTCCGACCTCTGATATGAAGGCAGCAAGCATGATCGTGGTCGAACTGGGGGCGGAAGAAATGAGAATGCGGTCGCCGCTTCGCAGCTGGACGAGCCTGAGCAATCCCCAGCGCACCGAGCTGTACCTGCGCTGGTCGCTCTACCTGATGGCGCTGTTCATCCTGCCCGGCATCCTGCTCACCGTCGGGAGCGTCGCCGACCAGGCCGAGAACATCCCGGTGATCCGGATCTCCCTGCTGATCGGACTCGCCGTCACCCTGGTGCTGCTGCGGGCCTACCGCACCGCGCTCGACCACTACCTGGGCCGCCCCGCCGACCACCGGCTCTGGACCGCCCTCTCGGCCGGCCTCGCGGTGGCCGGCTCCTGGACGGTCCTGCTGTTCGGGCCCGCCGACGGCGGGACGCGGAACCCGGGAGGCGCGCCCTTCACCCCGTTCGTCGCCAGCGTCCTGCTGATCGCCTCCTTCGGGCCGGTGTGCGTGGCGCTGACCCCGCGCTGGGCCGCCGTCACCGGGGTGGGCATGCTGGCGGCCGTCTTCCCGGCCGGGGTGCTGTCCGGGGGCGACCCCGCCGGCGTCGCCGGGTACCTGACCGGACTGACCATCGGCATGGCCTTCATCGGCTTCAGCTGCCGCAGCTTCGCCTGGCTGACCTCGATCGTCTGGGAACTGGACACCGCCCGCGAGGCGCAGTCCCGGCTGGCCGTCGCCGAGGAGCGGCTGCGCTTCTCCCGCGACCTGCACGACGTGATGGGCCGCAACCTCACCACCATCGCGCTGAAGAGCGAGCTCGCCGTACAGCTCGCCCGCCGGGGCCGCACCGAGGCCGCCGACCAGATGGCCGAGGTGCAGAAGATCGCCCAGGAGTCGCAGCGCGAGGTCCGGGACGTCATCCGCGGCTACCGCACCGCCGACCTGCACGCCGAGGCGATCGGCGCCCGCGCGGTGCTGCGCTCGGCCGACGTCGTCTGCGAGATCGACCTCGGCGAGCACGCGGACGAGCTGCCGGCCCCGGTCCAGTCGGTGTTCGGCTGGGTCATCCGCGAGGCCACCACCAACGTGCTGCGGCACAGCGAGGCCGACCGCTGCCTGATCCGGCTGCGGACCGAGGACGGACGGGCCGTGCTGGAGCTGGAGAATGACGGGGTGCCCGACGTCCCGTTCCCCTCCCAGGGCAGCGGCACCGGGCTGCGCGGACTGCGCGAACGGCTCGCCGCCCACGGCGGCGAGCTGGCCGTGCCGACCGCCGGGGAGGGCGTCTTCCGGATGCTCGCCACCGTCCCGCTGCCGAGCTGAGGAAGAAAGACCGCCCGATGACCGAGAACGCCGCGCCCGTCCGCGTCCTGCTCGCCGACGACGAGCACCTGATCCGGGGCGCGCTGGCCGCGCTGCTCTCGATGGAGGACGACATCGAGGTGGTCGCCCAGGCCGGCTCCGGGACGGAGGCGCTGGCGATGGCCCAGGCGCACCGCCCGGACGTCGCGGTGCTGGACCTCCAGATGCCCGGCAAGGACGGCATCGAGGTGGCCGCCGCGCTGCGGCTGCTGCTGCCGGACTGCCGCTGCATGATCGTCACCGGCCACGGCCGCCCCGGCTACCTGAAGCGGGCGCTGGAGGTCGGGGTGCGCGGCTTCCTGCCGAAGACCGTCTCGGCGGCCGACCTGGCGGGCATCATCCGGACCGTGCGCTCCGGCGGCCGGTACGTGGACCCGGAGCTGGCGGCGGACGCGATCAGCGCCGGCGAGACCCCGCTGACCCCGCGCGAGACGGACGTCCTGGAGCTGGCCGCGGACGGCACCCCGATCGCCGAGATCGCCGAGCGCGCCTCGCTCTCCCAGGGCACCGTGCGCAACTACCTGTCCTCGGCGGCCACCAAGCTGGGCGCGGAGAACCGGCACGCGGCGGTGCGGATCGCCCGCGAGCACGGCTGGATCTGAGGGATCCGGCGCCCGCGGGCGATCGTTCCGGGCTCAGGCCCAGGTGGTGCCGGTCAGCCGCTCGTACACCTCGATGTACCGGGCCCGGGTCTGCTCGACGATCTCGGTCGGCAGCGCCGGCGGCGGCTGCTCGCCGTGGCGGTCCCAGCCGGAGGCCGGGGAGACCAGCCAGTCGCGGATCAGCTGCTTGTCGAAGGACGGCTGCGAGCGGCCCGGCTGCCACTGGTCGGCGGGCCAGTAGCGGGAGGAGTCCGGGGTGAGCACCTCGTCGCCGATCAGCAGCTCGCCGTCCAGCAGGCCGAACTCGAACTTGGTGTCGGCCAGGATGATGCCGCGCTCGCGGGCGATGTCCCGGGCCCGGGCGTAGACGTCCAGGGTGGCGCGGCGCAGCTGGGCGGCGAGCTCGGCGCCGATCCGGCGGGCGGTCTCCTCGTAGGAGACGTTCTCGTCGTGCTCGCCGACCTCGGCCTTGAGCGCCGGGGTGTAGATCGGGGCGGGCAGCTCGGAGCTGTTCTCCAGGCCCTCGGGCAGCGCGATGCCGCAGACCGTGCGGCTCTCCTGGTACTCGGCCAGGCCGGAGCCGGCCAGGTAGCCGCGGGCGACCGCCTCGACCGGGACCATCTCCAGGCTGCGGCAGACCAGCGTGCGGCCCTTCCAGTCGGCCGGGGCGCCGGCCGGGACCTCGGTGGAGATCACGTGGTTGGGGACGATGTCCGCGATCCGCTCGAACCACCACAGCGACAGCTGGGTGAGGATGCGGCCCTTGTCCGGGATCTCGTTCGGCAGCACCCAGTCGTGGGCGGACGTCCGGTCGCTGGCCACCATGACCAGCTCGCCCGATCCGGTGCGGTAGAGGTCGCGCACCTTGCCGGTGTGCAGGTGGACCAGGCCGGGTACCTGGACCGGCTCGGGCTTGGTGACAAATCCGCTCAAGGTGTTCAGTCCTCAGGGGTCGTTCGCGGGTGGGGCACCGCGAAAGGGGAGGTCACTGCCCCCGCAGTCTTTCACGACCGGGTTCGCCCGCCCCGACCCGTCCCCGGCCCCGGGGGACGGAGCGCCTAGTTCTTGCACAGTCGGTCCAGCAGGTTGGCGGTGGCCCGCTGGATCCGCTCGTCGGTCAGGCCCGGGCGGCCCAGTGCGGGCGACCAGGCGAAGGTGCCCGCCGCGAAGACGTACGCGCCGCTGGGCGCCCGGTACAGCGAGGTCTCCTGGTAGCGGGTGCGGCCGCCCAGGTCCTGGTACGGCGAGTGCGCCAGCAGCACCCGCTCGATGTGCTCGGGCAGCGCCACCTTGGGGTAGTAGCGGTCGGCCTCGCCGGCGACCAGCCCGGGCAGCTCGTCGCCCTCCTGGAGGCCGGTGCCGTCCCAGAGCCAGTGCGCGGTGTGCCGGGCGACCAGCGGGACGGGCGCGGCGACCCGCCCCGAGTACTGCACCCCGAGCAGCTGCTGCTCGGGCTCCCCGGCGTCCCGCCACAGCGCGCTGGCCGCGCCGGGCGCCCCTGCGGCCGGGCTGCCGGGGCGGACCTTCTGCCGCTTGCGGCAGTTGAGCAGCCGGTTGGGCTCGCCGGAGGCGGCGGCGCTCAGCTCGACCCGCCAGTACATGGTGTTGGCGGAGAGGAACACCAGCGAGGTGCCGCCGTCCCGGGCCCGCTCGGCGGCCCGGCGCATCGGCTCGGACCAGTACTCGTCGTGGCCGGGGAAGACCAGCGCCCGGTGCCGGGACGGGTCCACCAGGCCGGCGTGCAGGTCGGTGGCGGTGGCGTAGGAGAGGTCGTAGCCGAAGCGCTCGGCCCAGCGGATGAAGTCGTACGCGTGGCCGACGTGCAGCGGCAGTCCGGCGGTGGCGTGCGGGCGGTCGAAGGAGACGGTGACGGCCGCCTCCGGCTCGCCGACCAGACCGCCCAGGCCGTCCCAGGCGTGGTAGAGGCTGGCGCCGGTGCGGCCGTCCTCGGGGAACAGGTTGTACGCCTGCCAGGTCACGTCCGGGAGCACCAGGAGCAGCTCGGCGGTGCGCGCCCGCTCGTCGAAGTCCCGGACGGTGAAGGGGATGTGGCTGCGGTGCAGCATGTCCGCGGTGGTCAGCACGGCGACGTACGAGCCGGGCTTCCAGTGCGCCGGGATCTGGAGCCGCCAGGAGTGCCACCAGTGGTGGCAGGAGACCGTCCGGTCGACCACCAGCGGGGCGGGCTGGGCGAGGCCGGAGATCAGCGGGCTGGAGGTCATGTGGCGGGCGCCGTCGCCGCCGTAGTGGCCGATCCGGAAGACGTCCACGGTGAACTCGCGGGGCGGGTTGACGGTGACCCGGAAGTCCACCGAGCCGCCGGGGCGGATCACCCCGGCCGAGGCGAAGCCCTTGATCTGCTGGTCCACGTCGTTGGCGCCCTGCGGGCTGCCGACCGACGGCTTGGGCCGGGTGCCCGCGGCCAGCGGCTGCTGGCCGGGCGCGTCCACCGAGACGTACCAGGGGACGGCGCCCTCCGCCCCCGCCAGGTACTGGTCCGGGCTGCGCAGCCAGGGCAGCGGCCCCTGACCGAAGGGGTCGGAGACGCTGTAGGCGTGCGTCCCCGACTCCCAGCGGCGGTTGAGTTCGGTCCCCACGCGCCCCTCCCAGGTGCACTTCCGCCCGGTGGCACGTGCCCCCCGGATGTGCGTGCGGTCTAATACACCACAGAGTGCTGCCGTAACGTCACCCTCCGGTAGCAATTGGTGCAGGGAATCTCGCGCGCCTCCCGGGCAGGGCCTCCGGCCTGCGAAGACGCCGGGCGGCCGACCGATTTGGGGGCGCGCACCGGGGCACCGAGCGCCCTCCTGGAACGCCTGGGACGTCAGAGGCGGACGGGTTTCTCGAGACGGACGTCGGCCGCGTCCAGCCAGGCGCGCAGCGGGCCGTCCTGGCCCTGTTCGACGGCCTGGGCGACCGGGCCGGCCAGGTCGGTGCGGCGCACCCCGCCGAGCAGCAGCACCGGGCCGTCCAGCCAGTCCAGGCCGGGGGAGCCTCCGGCGGTGTCCACGGCGGCGCAGCAGACCATCGCGGTGACGTGGTCGACCAGCAGGTCGCGGCCGCTGCGGTCCGGTTCGAGCAGCGGGGCCGGGGCGGTGGTGCGGGCCAGCTGGGCGGCGAGCGCGGCGGCCAGCAGCTCGCCGTCGCCCTCGGCGAGCCGGCCCAGCAGCCGGGTGAGGGTCGGAGCGCCCGGGCGGGACTGCGGGGCGAGCCGGTCCAGGGCGGTCTGCAGGGCGGCGGCGCCCGCCCGCCAGCCGGCGTCCACCACCTCGGCCGGGTAGTCGGCCCACTCCAGCTCGTGCCAGCCGCCGGCCGCCGGGCGGCCGAAGAACAGGTCGGCGGCGAGCCGGGAGACCGCCCGGTCGACGGTGCCGGGCTCCTCCAGCAGGTCGCAGGCGGGGCGGTCGCCGAGCCGGCTGCCGTAGCCGTCGGCCAGCCGGTCGCGCCGGGACAGCTCGGTGAGCGCGGAGACCACGCCGGCGTTGAGGTGGGCCGGGTGGCGGCCGAGCCGCCAGGCGGGCAGCGCGACCCGGGTGAGCAGCCGGTCCCAGCCCGCGTAGGCCAGGCCGACCTGCTCCTGGGCGGCGATCCGCAGGCCGTAGTCGACCGCCCTGGCCTGCTCGGAGGCCCAGCCCGCGACCGAGCGCTCCAGCTCGGCGGAGTGGCCCCGGCAGGCGCCGAGCAGCCGGCGGACGACCCGGCGGACGACCCGGTCGGCGAGTGCGGCCGGACCGCGCCGGGGCGGCCGGGGCGGGGCGGCCAGGATGCCGCCGCCGAGGCCGGGGGCCGTGCCGCCGCCGGAGTCCAGGCAGGCGTCCAGGCGGCGCAGGAAGCGCCGGGCGGCCGCGATCTCCGGGTCGGCGGAGGCGGCGGTGCCGGCCACCACGGGGGCGAGCAGGGCCCGCAGCTCGCCGGCCCGCATCCACCAGAGGAAGGGCGAGCCGATCACCAGGACGGGGGCGGGCCCGGCCGGGTCCGGCTGCGGCGGCGCGGCCGTCGGCCGGGCGGACGGGACGTCCTCCAGCCAGCTGTCGCAGTCCGGGGTGAGGGCGACGGCGGAGGGCGCGGGCACGTCCAGCCGGTCCGCCAGTTCGTCGATCAGCCGGTACAGCTCGGGTGCCTCGGCGCGGTCCAGCGGGACGGCCGGGGTGGACGGCGGGACGGCCCGGCGCAGGGCCCGGGCGGTCAGCCCGGCCACCAGCAGGGTCAGCGCGGCGACCGCGCAGACCGCCCAGCGGGCGGCGTCCCAGCCGGCCGCGTCGGCGGCCCCGGGCGCGCCGATCCGGCCGGTGAACCGGCCCGCGAGCAGGACCACCGCGACGGCGGTGGGCAGGGCGGCGGCGGCCCGGGCGAGGCCTCGGACCCGCAGGACCGCCTGGGCGTGAGCGCGCGCGATGTCGACTGCTGCCATACGGTGCGGCACCCCCTTCGGAGCCCTCGGGCGCCCGGCTTCGGGCCCTGAGCCGACTCGAAATGATCAGTTCCGACCGGGAAGCGGAGGCGTCCGATCCCCGGTAGTGCATGCTGCGTGGCGCTACTGACATTTTCGACGCCCCGGTCCGGGTGGGTGTTCCGGATCACCCCGGTTTCCACTCGTCCCGGTGACACTGCCCGGATTCCGGACGCCGGCCGCCGGTCCGGTGCGAAGCACCCGACGACCGCCCGGCCGGACGCCGTCCAGCATCCCCCCGTGGGAGCACCGCTACCCGGCGGCGACCCCGGCGCACGGGCCCCGCGCACCGCGATCCAGCGCACCATAAGGCCGCGCAGCCGGTTGCGTCAGCCGGATGCGGGTGCTGTCACCCGATGGGCTGGAATCCGTCGGCCGAACGGTGAGTCCGCCCCGGTGGCCCCTCCAGCCCCGAAACGCCCGGGGCACTGCGCCCATGGGGGTTGACCGGCCAGCTCGGTTGTTCGAGCTTCGCTCGCCCCTGCCGGCGGTCCCCCGCCACGGGCCCGAGCGGGGCCGTCGCACGCCGCGGCCCCCGTGCGAACGGTTCGCACGGGGGCCGCGGTCGGCACGGGCACGGGTGGCCTCAGGCGGTGGCCGCCTTCAGCGCGATGTCGGTGCGGTGCTGGCCGCCCTTGAGGGAGATCCGGTCCACCGCGGCGTACGCGCGCTCGCGCGCCTCGGCCAGGTCGGCGCCGGTCGCGGTGACCGACAGCACGCGGCCGCCGGCGCTCAGCACCTGGCCGTCCTCGCCCGCCGTCGTCCCGGCGTGCAGCACGAACGCGGTGCCGTCCGCCTCGGCCTCGGCCAGGCCGTCGATCGGGTCGCCGGTGCGCGGGGCGGCCGGGTAGCCCTCGGAGGCGACGACCACGGTGACGGCCGCGCCCTCGTCCCAGCGCAGCGGCTCCAGCTGGTCCAGGGTGCCGTTGGCGGAGGCCAGCAGCACGCCCGCCAGCGGGGTGCGCAGCCGGGCCAGCACGACCTGGGTCTCCGGGTCGCCGAAGCGGGCGTTGAACTCGATCACCCGGGTGCCGCGCGAGGTGAGCGCCAGGCCCGCGTACAGCAGGCCGGAGAACTCGGTGCCGCGGCGGCGCAGCTCGTCCACGGTCGGCTGGAGGACGGTCTCCAGGACCTCCTCGACCAGCCCGGCGGGCGCCCACGGCAGCGGCGAGTAGGCGCCCATGCCGCCGGTGTTGGGGCCCTCGTCGCCGTCCAGCGCGCGCTTGAAGTCCTGGGCGGGCTGGAGCGGGACGACGGTGGTGCCGTCGGTGATCGCGAACAGCGAGACCTCGGGGCCGTCCAGGTACTCCTCGATGACCACGCGCTCGCAGGCGGCGGCGTGCGCCAGCGCCTCCGCGCGGTCGGAGGTGACCACGACGCCCTTGCCGGCGGCCAGGCCGTCGTCCTTCACCACGTACGGGGCGCCGAAGGCGTCCAGCGCCTCGGCCGCCTCGGCGGCGGTGGTGCAGACGTAGGAGCGGGCGGTGGGCACGCCGGCCGCGGCCATCACGTCCTTGGCGAAGGCCTTCGAGCCCTCCAGTCGGGCGGCCGCCGCGGACGGGCCGAACACCGGGACGCCGGCCGCGCGCACGGCGTCCGCGACGCCGGCCACCAGCGGGGCCTCCGGCCCGACCACCACCAGGGCGGCGCCGAGCCGGCCGGCCAGCGCGGCGACCTGCGCACCGTCCAGCTGGTCGACCGGGTGGACCGTCGCGACCTGCGCGATCCCGGCGTTGCCCGGGGCACAGTGCAGTTCGGACACAGCGGGATCTTGGGACAGAGAGCGGCACAGGGCGTGTTCGCGGGCGCCGCCGCCGATGACGAGGACCTTCACGCCTGGCAGCGTAGTCGGTGGCCTGTTCCGGCCGCTCTCCGGTCCCGTCGGATCCTCCAGGCGGAACGCTCCGTACGCCGAGCACACTGGAGGATCGTCCAAGCCCGACCGGGCCGATTCGGCGACGGGTGCCCGGGTCACGACGGCGGGTCACCGGACCCTCGCTCGGACGGGTGAAATCTCGCCGACCCCCGCAACCCGCCCACCTCGGGTTCCGTTGGCCGAAACCGGTAACGATCAGCGGAGAAGCGCCCCCACGGTCAGCCATTTGGCGGTAAGAAGTGCTGTTGGAGAACCACCGGCGGACACCACGTCAGCCGTTGCGCCGACAGACCCAGCAGTCCGCCCGCCACAGGGAGCCCCACAGGTGAGCCAGCCGGAAATGCAGCCCGAGGAGAGTGCCTGGGGCAAGGAGATCGGCGAGGAGGACCCGCCCGCCGCCGCCGTCGTCCGACGGGCCTCCACCCGACGCCGGGACGATCTGAGCACCCGACAGTTCCCGCTCGGGGACTGGGGCGAGCCCGCCGAACGGCTGGAGGAGCTCTACCGCTGGTCCGAGGAGCGGGCGGTCGAGGCCATCGAGTGGTACCGCCGGGACCGGATCTGGAAGCGCCGCTGGGCGCGCCTGCTGCGGTTCGGCGCGGCCGGCTTCGCGGTGGGCGGGGTGACCGCCCCGCTGGTCGACCTGGCCGGCGCCTTCGCGAACGGCACCGGCTGGGGCTACGTCGGCTTCGCGCTCTCCGCCGGCTGCCTGGCCGTCGACCGGGTCTTCGGCCTCACCTCCGGCTGGATGCGGGACGTCTCCACCGGACAGGCGCTGCAACGCCGCCTGGAGGCCTTCCAGTTCGACTGGGCGTCGGAGTGCGTGCGCGAGGTGCTCGGCCCGACCGAGGGCACCGCGGGCGAGGCCGCCGAGCGCTGCCTGGGCGTGCTGCGCCGGTTCTGCGAGGACGTCTCCGACATGGTCCGCTCCGAGACCTCGGAGTGGATGCTGGAGTTCCGCGCCTCGATGACCCAGCTGCCCACCCAGTCCGGCGGGGCCTGGGGCGGGCGCAGCGAGCCCGGGGTGGGCGCCCAGGTGCGGGTGCTGCCGCCGCCGGGCACCCGGCCCACCATGCCGCGTCAGCGGCCGCCGGAGGGGCCGCTGCGCTAGCGGTCGGGGCCGGGAGCCGGATCGCGACTCAGGGCTCGGGGCTCGGGGCTCGGGGCTCGGGGCTCAGGGCTCAGGGCTCAGGGCTCAGGCGAAGACGATCATCGAGCCCTGGGCGACGCTCCTGGTCGCCGCCGCGTACAGGCCCGACCAGGCGTGCCGCTCCCGGGCGAAGGGGTGGACGTCGTCGATCGGCGGCCCGAACGGCTGCTCCAGGCCGGTCGGGCCGAGCGGGCGGGTCGGGTCCGGCGGGTTGAGCGGGTCGATGCCCAGCGCCGGTGCGACGGCCTGGAGTTCGCGCAGCAGCCCGTGGCTGGAGCCGAGCGGACCACCGGAGGCGAGCAGCGTCTCGTCCACCAGCGGCACCGCGAACTCGACCGGCACGTACGCGCCGGCGTGGTCGAAGTGCCAGACCAGGTGCGACTGTTCGGCGCCGCTCTCGAACATCTCCAGCAGCTGCTCGTAGTCGCCGCCGAGCGTGTCGACCGGGGTGATGTCCAGTCCGGTGAGGCCCAACAGGTAGGCGCGGCGCAGGAAGTGCAGCGAGTCGTAGTCGAAGGCGGCTATCGGCTCGACCGCACCGCTGATGCCCGGGACGAACTGGTAGACCGGCACCTCGGGCAGCCCGCGCGAGGCCAGCACCGCGTTGTAGAGCGCGAGGTCGTCCCGGAAGGGGTTGTCGGGACTGTGGCTCAGCACGTCCACCAGCGGGACGAGCCAGAGGTCGCAGGCCATGGCCGGCAGTTCCTCTCCGGAGGCGGGGATCGCCCGCGGAGACGGGGCGACGACGGGGGCTTGGGTCGGTACCCGGACGGCCCGTTGGCGGGGCGCCCGGTCCGACGCCCGCCCACCCTACCGGCCCGGCGCGGCGTGCGGGTCGGACCGTCCCCGCGGGGCCTCCGGGGGCGGCTCGGGCAGCCGCCGGCCGAACCGGCCGTACGGCGTCGCGCGCGGCTGCGGCACCAGGCCGAGGCCCAGGCCCAGTTCACGGCCGAGCTCCCGGCCGACCTCGTCGCTGCGGCGGCTCCGCTCGGCGCGGGCCGCGCCGGGCCCGGCGGCGGACTCGGCGGCCGGCGCAGGCGGGGCCGGCGGCGCGGGCGGCGGCTCGACCGGCACCGCCGGCGGCTCCTCCCCGGCGAACTCGGTGAGCAGCCCGAGGACCGTCACCGACTCCAGCGGCTGTCCGGCCAGCCCGGCCAGCAGCCGGACGGTGTACAGGTTGTACTCGCAGATGATCCGGTGCGCGGCGAGCGGGTCGCGGGCCTCGATCGCCTCGACCAGGTCCGGGTGGCGCTCCCAGCAGACCCCGCCCAGCGCGGGCAGCTCCCGCAGGTAGCGGGCGGCGAACATCCAGGACTGCACCCGCAGCCAGTCCAGGTAGTCGGCGATCCGGCGGTTGCCGAGCAGCGCGCCGACCTCCTGCCAGAACCGGCGGTCGCAGCCCACCATCACGTCCAGGTTCCCGGCCCGGGCGGCCCGCACCGCCGCGTCGGCCCGGCGGTGCAGCGAGGACAGCCGGCTGAGGTCGGGCAGCGCCCGGCGGGCGGTGTACTGGCGGTGGAAGCTGTCGGTGATCAGGACCCGGGACTCGAAGATCTCCAGGAAGTCGTCCCAGCCGAGCTCGGGCACGGTGAAGCCGCGGTGGTGCTCGGCCCGCAGCAGGCCCTGCGCGCCGAGGTCGACCAGGGCCTCGCGGGCCGGGGTCGCGGAGACGCCGTACAGCTCGGCGATCTCCTTGACGGTGAAGTTGCGGCCGGCCGCGAGTCGGCCGGCCATCATCTCCTCGCGCAGCGCGCCGGCGATCTGCTCGCGCAGGCTGTTGCGGTGGATGACGGGACGGGGGGTGTCGCCTGCGCCGTTGTCAGGCATGGGCGCGACCTCCTCGGGCGGGCCGACCGGGC
This sequence comes from Kitasatospora sp. NPDC001225, assembly GCF_053597855.1. Classification (NCBI taxonomy): domain Bacteria; kingdom Bacillati; phylum Actinomycetota; class Actinomycetes; order Kitasatosporales; family Streptomycetaceae; genus Kitasatospora; species Kitasatospora sp. NPDC001225. The sequence continues at coordinate 78,073 of NZ_JBSFJC010000001.1, read as the reverse complement.
AGGCCCTCGTACGGGCCGGCGGGGAACACGACGAGTGCTCATCTTCTCAAACCCGATCGACCCAGGTACGAACCAACCCTCCGGAACGCCGTCCGCGGCGCCCCGGCGCCGTCCCGACCGCGCCCCGTCCCCCGCTCCCGCCGCCGTGCCGGCCCCCGCTCCGGGCGCCGCTCCGGCTCAGCGCTGGACCGGCGCCGGGATCCCCAGCAGGCGGTCCCGCAGCACCGGGAACTCCTCGCGCGCCTTGGCCACCTCGGCCGGGTCGAACTCGACCGTCAGGACCTCCTCGTCCGCCCCCGCCTCGGCCAGCACCCGGCCCCACGGGTCCACCACGATGCTGTGCCCGGCCTGCTCGACCCCGGCGTGCGTCCCGGCGGTGTTGCAGGCCAGCACGAAGGCCTGCTCCTCCACCGCCCGGGCCCGGGCCAGCAGCGTCCAGTGCTCGCGCCGCCGGGCCGGCCAGGCCGCCGGGACCACCAGCAGCTGCGCGCCGGCGTCCAGCAGCGCCCGGAACAGCTCCGGGAAGCGCAGGTCGTAGCAGGTGGCCAGGCCCAGCGTGGCGAAGTCGGTGGGCGCGGTGACGATCTCCTGCCCGGCGCCCATCACCACCGCCTCGCCGCTGTCGAAGCCGAAGCGGTGGATCTTGCGGTACGTGTGCACCAGCTCGCCGTCCGGGGAGAACAGCAGCGAGGTGTTGTAGATCGGACCGTCCGGATCGCGTTCGACGATCGAACCGGCGTGCAGCCAGACCCCGGCGGCCCGGGCGGCGGCCGACATCACGTCCGAGGTGGGCCCGTCCAGCGTCTCCGCGCCGTCCGACCAGAGGTCGTAGGCGAAGCCGCCGAGCGGCCACAGCTCCGGGAGGACCACCAGGTCGGCACCCTGTTGCGCCCGCACCAGGGCGGCCGCCCGAGCCCTCCGCTCGGCGGGCGGCTCCGCGTCGGAGACCGCGAGTTGGATCAATGAAGCGCGCACAGTACCACCGTCCACGGCAAGAGACCTACGATCGTCACCCGAAAGCGCTGCCCAGCTGTCTCCCGGCAGCGTAACGTGCGGTTAGCGTGTGCGCCGGGAAAGCCGGACCATCCCGGTCGGCCGTGACGGCGGGGCACAGGCGGCAAGGAAGCTGACGGAGGGCCGGAGATTCCCGTGACGGACAACCAGACCGTGCAGGCTTACACCGAGGCGTGGACCCAGACCATCGAGTCCATATCGGAGCTGGTCGCCCCCCTTCCCGAGGGCTCCTGGAACCGGGCCACCGAGTGTCCGGGCTGGTCCGTCCGGGACGTCGTCTCGCACGTGATCGCGGTCGAGTCCGACCTGCTCGGCGACCCCCGCCCGATCCACTCCCTGCCGCGTGACCTCCGTCACGTGACCTCCGAGTTCGCCCGCTACGTCGAACTCCCGGTCGACAAGCGCCGCTGCCACACCGCGCTGGAGATGACCAGCGAGCTGGAGTACACGATCATCCGGCGCTCCCGGGCGCTGCGGAACGCCAAGCAGACGCCCGAGGAGCCGGTGCGCTGGCCGGCCGGGCCGCTGGCCAGGGACGTCCCGTACCACGAGCTGCTGCGGAGGCGGGCCTTCGACGTCTGGGTGCACGAGCAGGACCTGCGCCGGGCCCTGGAGGCCCCGGGCAACCTGGACGCCCCGGCCGCGCTGATCACCCGGGACGTGCTGCTGGAGCTGCTGCCCAAGGCCGTCGCCACCAAGGCCGGGGCCCCGGCCGGAACGGCCCTGGTGCTGGACGTCACCGGCCCGGTGGAGTTCCTGCGCACCGTCCGGGTGGACGCCACCGGCCACTGCACCGTGGACGAGTCGATCAGCCTGGCGCCCGACGTCCAGCTCACCATGGACTGGGAGACCTACCTGCGGCTCGCCTGCGGCCGCGGCCGGCCCGGCCCGGTCTCCGTCGAGGGCGACCAGGAGCTGGCCGAGCGGGTGCTGGCCAACTTCTCGGTCACCATCTGAGGCGGGCCGCCCGGGGCCCGGGGCCGGACGGCCCCGGGCTCAGCCCGCCGGCGCCGCGACCGCCTGCGCCGCGACCGCCTGCGCCGCGACCTTCCGGCGCAGCCGCAGGACCATCGCCGTGCCCACCGCCAGCGGGACGTACTGCCAGCAGAACGCCCAGCGGAAGGCGTCGGCCGAGTACCCGACGGCCCCGTCCGGGGAGAGCGCGTCCAGCAGCACGCCGATGCCGAACAGGGTGATCATCGTGCCGATGAAGCCGCCCATGTTGACGATCCCGGAGGCGGTGCCGAGCCGCTCCGCGGGGTTGCGGGCGCGCGCGTAGTCGAGGCCGACCAGCGAGGCCGGGCCGTTGCTGCCCATCACCAGGATGATCCCGACCAGCAGCCAGGTCGGCGGGTGGCCGCCGGGCCAGGCCAGCACCAGCGCCCAGCCGAGCGCGGTGGTCACGACGACGGTCAGCACGATCGGCATCCGGGCCCGCGCCGAGGCGGAGAGCAGCCGGCCGAACAGGAAGCCGAAGCTCATGTTGCTGAGCACCAGCAGGGTCAGCAGCCCGCCGGCCCCCGCCCGGGACATGCCCTGCGCCTGCACCAGGTAGGGCAGGCCCCAGAGCAGGCCGAAGGCGTTGCCAGGGAACTGGGTGGTGAAGTGGATCCAGAGCCCGAGCCGGGTGCCCGGCTCCCGCCAGCAGGCGAGGACCTGCTGGCCGACCTTCGGCCGCGCCCCGGTCGCCCCGCCCCTCCCGGCCTCCCCGGGCCGTACGGCGGCCTCCTGCGGGGGCGTGTCCTTGAGGAAGAGCGCGACCAGCGCGAACACCGCCACGCCCAGCAGCGCGATCGCGGTGAAGGTGGGCGTCCAGCCCTCGCTGTGCAGCGCCTGGGCGAGCACCACGGTGGTGACCAGGTTGCCGCCCATCCCGGCCAGGCCGGTCAGCTGGGCGACGAACGGGTTCCGGGCCGCCGGGAACCACCGGGCGGCGATCCGCAGCACGCTGATGAAGGTCATCGCGTCGCCGCAGCCGAGCACCGCGCGGGAGGCCAGCGCGGGGCCGAAGGAGGAGCTGAACGCGAAGGCCAGCTGGCCGGCGCTCAGCAGCAGGACGCCCAGCAGCAGCACCCGGCGCGGCCCGAACCGGTCGACCAGCAGGCCGACCGGTATCTGCATGGCCGCGTAGACCAGCACCTGGAGGATCGAGAAGGTGGAGAGCGCCGAGGCGCCGATGCCGAAGCGGTCGGCGGCGTCCAGTCCGGCCACGCCGAGGCTGGTGCGGTGGATGACGGCCAGGATGTAGACGCTGACGCCGACGGACCAGGCCAGCCAGGCCGCGCGGCCGCCGGGCGGCTCGAATACGGGTCCGGGCACCGGCGCTGACGCCGGCGCGGGGCCGGCCGGGGGCCCGGCGGCGGGTCGGGGAGCGGGGACGGACGGGGACGGGGCTGGACGGGCGGGCTCCACGGTCATAGTCCGACCAGATTAGTCATCCCATGATTGGACGCCCAGATCCGGGGCGCGCACCGCGCCTCAGCCGGTCAGCGTCCAGGACACCGAGCGGGTCATGTGGCGCTCCCGGAAGGCCTCGTCCCGCACCCAGTCGGTGGTGTCCTTGACGGTCGCCGTCACGGTGGCCGTCCGGCCCGGGGCCAGCTCCAGCGGGGCGGTGTCCAGCCAGGAGCCGTCGGGGGACTGCGGCGTCACCGGGACGCCGTTCACCTTCCACTCCACCTTCAGCTGCCGCGGACCGGTCAGCGGCAGCGGCCGGACGTCGAGCCGGGGCCGCCCGGACACCTCGCCGGGGGCCGGCACCGGGGCGTCGGTCGGCCGGACCCTGCGGTACAGCTCCTCGATGATCGCCTCGCGCGAGGGCAGGTTGTACGCGCTGCCGAGGGTGCGCATCACCGAGTCCGGGGTGGGCCGGTAGAGGCCGTTGGCGCTGCGGTACGCCCCGACCACCCCGGCCCCGTCCGGGGACTCGGCGCCCAGCCAGCGCCACCACTTGGTCTGCTTCCTGCGCATGTCGTCGGCGTTGAGGGTGGCGAGGTTCGGGTAGTCGGCGTCCTCCGGGGCGCTGTCGTACTCGTCGCCGAGGTCCCCCACGGTGTGCCCGATCTCGTGCTGGATGATCCGCCCGGCGTCCGGGCTGCCGCCCGCCAGGGTGGTCACCCCGGTGCCGCCGGCGCCGCCGTACTCGGTGGAGTTGGCCAGGGCTATCAGGTACTGCGGCCCGGCGCCGCCCCCCGCGTACCGGGCGGTGGCGGCCTCGTCGGCGCAGAGCAGCCGGGCGGTGCCCTCGCACCAGAAGTGCATGCCGAGCGGGGTGGCGGTCTTGCGGCCGCGGCTCTCGGACTCCGCTATCCCGGAGACCGGGGAGACCACCTCGACCCGTCTGATGTTGAAGAAGCCCTGGTAGGTGCGGAAGGGCTCGATGTCCATCAGCGCGTGCCAGGCCTTGTCGGCCTGCTGCCGGAAGAGCTCCTGCTCGCCGGCCGTGTAGCCGTCGCCGAGCAGCACCAGGGTGATCCGGTTGGCCGGGTCCCCGGTGCGGCGTATGTCGACGGTGGGGGCGGCCGCGGGTATCCGCTGGTCGGCCTGGAGGGCCGCGTGCGGCGGCACCGCGCGGTCGGCGGCGGCCCCCGGCCCGATCACGCCGAACGGCGAGGGGCCGACCAGCTCCAGGGCGCCCGGGAGGGCGGCGGCGGACACCAGCACGAGTGCGGCCAGACTCCGGACGAGACGGCCAGGGTTGCCAGGCGGCATACGGGTGCGTCCTCCGGGTTCCGGTCACCCGGCGTCGCCCGGGTGGTGGAGCGGAGACGTACCCGGGCGGCCGGGACTCCCCTATCCGGCCGCGAAAAAGTCACCGACCTGGCCGAACGATCCGTACTTTCCGGATCATTCAGGTCATACCAACCATCACTCGGACGGTCTCCGAGGCCCGCCGAAGAACTCCGAAAAATTCTCGGAACCCATCTGCAACCCCTGACGGGGATGCGCGTCTATACGGATGAAGGCACGGAGAGCGAGACCGGCGGAGCCGGGGGGCGCTTCCGCTCGTGAAGCAGCGGGGCCGGTCGTCTTCGCCCACACACACCGTCAGACCCATGACCCTGGGGAGTCACGTCATGCGCACGTCCGTTATCACCCGTTTTGCGAAGAACGACCGCGCCTTCTCCGGCCGCCGCCGCATCGCCACCGTCGCCGCCACCGTCGTCCTCGCCGGCGGCGTCCAGTTCCTCGCCACCGACACCGCCTGGGCCTGCGGGGACCACCGGCTCAACGGCGCGTACGAGGCTCCGGCCAACGTGCCCGGACTGTCCCCGGACACCGCCATCGTCTCCGCCAAGTCCTCCGTGGTGGCGGACGGCAGCTGGAACGAGGTCTCCGTCAAGGTCACCAACAAGGCCGCCGAGGACGCCCACGGCATGGAGCCCTTCCTCGGCATCCACACCCCGGGCTCGGGCGCCGCGGCCCGCCTCAAGGACGTCAAGATCCAGTACGAGGACTACACCGGCGCCTGGAAGAACCTCCAGCTGCTCGACGGCTGCTCCCGCGTCGTCGACATCACCGGCTCCCAGCGCCAGCGGATGGCCGCCAACAGCTCGGCGACCTTCAAGTTCCGCTACTCGCTGGCCGCCGGCACCCCGGCCGGCGTGACCACGATCGACCTGCTGGCCTCGACCGAGATGGCCGGCTCCCAGGGCCCGGGCGACTCGGGCTTCAAGACGGTCAAGGTGACCCACCCCCAGGACACCGCCGACACCAAGCCGACCACCCCGGCCAAGCCCGCGCCCACCAAGGACACCAAGCCGGCCCCGGCCAAGCCCGCCGCCGAGCAGACCAAGGACACCGCCCCGGCCCCGGCCCCGAAGCCGACCACCCCCTCCGCCGCCCCGGCCACCACCGCCCCCGCCGGCACCCCCGAACTCGCCCAGACCGGCTCCTCCTCCACCAACACCTTCCTCGCCGCCTCCTCCGCCCTCCTCCTCGCCCTCGGAGCGGGTGCCCTGGTCGCCGTGCGCCGCCTCCGCCGCCAGCACTGACCTGCGATCGTCGGCACCGAGCGGGCCCCGGCGCCGACGGTCGAAAGATTCTCGAAACCCGCCTGCAACCCCCGGCGGGGATGCACGTCCATACAGATGAAGGCACGGAGAGCGAGACCGGCAGAGCCGGGGGGCGCTTCCGCTCGTGAAGCAGCGGAGCCGGTCGTCTTCGCACACACACCACCAGCACGACGACTTTGGGGAGTCACGTCATGCGCACGTCCGTTATCACCCGTTTCGCGAAGAACGACCGCGCCTTCTCCGGCCGCCGCCGCATCGCCACCCTCGCCGCCACCGTCGTCCTCGCCGGCGGCGTCCAGCTCCTCACCACCGACACCGCCTGGGCCGCCGGGAACGGCGGCACCGCCGCCGCCGGCGCGCCCACCGCGACCGCTCGGCAGGCCACCGCGGACCACCACGGGTCGTACAAGGCCGGGTTCCACATGACCCCGGACGGCCAGACCATCATCGCGGGCGGCCCCAAGGTCGAGATCGGCGTCGCCGTCACCAACTTCACCGGCGCTCCCTACCAGAACGTCTCCGCGATGCTCGCGCTGTTCAACCCGAACTCCGGCACCGGCCTGCGGATCGAGGACCTGACGGTCGAGGTCGCCTCCGCGGGAGGCTGGAAGCCGGTCAAGCTGCGGCACTACGGCGACTCGACGCTGTTCACCGTCGAGTCCCCGGCGACGACCACCCCGCGCCTGGAGGACGGCCGGGCCGCGAACTTCATGTTCCGGGTGGGGCTCTCCGCGAAGGCGCCCAAGGACCTGACCGAGCTCGGGGTCGGCACCATCGCCAAGGCCCCCGGGTTCCCGGCCGACGGCACCGGCGACGCCAACCACACCTTCCAGGTAGCACGGTCCACCGCCCCCGGCACCAAGCCGACCACCCCGGCCAAGCCCAAGCCCACCCCCACCAAGGACGCCAAGCCGGCCCCGGCCAAGCCCGCCGCCGAGCAGACCAAGGACACCGCCGCGGCCGCCCCGGCCCCGAAGCCGACCACGCCCTCCGCCGCCCCGGCCACCACCGCCCCCGCCGGCACCCCCGAACTCGCCCAGACCGGCTCCTCCTCCACCAACACCTTCCTCGCCGCCTCCTCCGCCCTCCTCCTCGCCCTCGGAGCGGGCGTCCTGATCGCCGTCCGTCGACTCCGTCCCCAGCGCTAGTCGAACGGGCGGTCACACCGAAGGGGCCCTCCTCCGCACGGCGGTGCGGAGGAGGGCCCCTTCTTCGGTGCTACCGGGCTGTCAGCCCCAGGTGATCAGGCGCTTCGGGCGCTCCAGCAGCGCGGCCACGTCGGCCAGCACCTTGGAGCCCAGCTCCCCGTCCACCAGGCGGTGGTCGAAGGAGAGCGCGAGCGTGGTCACCTGACGCGGGACCACCTTGCCCTTGTGCACCCACGGCAGTTCCCGGACCGCGCCGAAGGCCAGGATGGCGGCCTCGCCCGGGTTGAGGATCGGGGTGCCGGTGTCGACGCCGAAGACGCCGACGTTGGTGATGGTGATCGTCCCGCCCTGCATGTCGGCCGGCGAGGTCTTGCCCTGACGAGCGGTCTCGACCAGCTCGCCGAGCGACGTGGCCAGCCCCGAGAGGGTCCTGGAGCCGGCGTCCTTGATGTTCGGGACGATCAGGCCGCGCGGGGTGGCCGCGGCGATGCCGAGGTTCACCTGGCCCTTGAGGACGATCTCCTGGGCCGCCTCGTCCCACTGGGCGTTGATCCCGGGGTGCCGCTTGATCGCGGTGAGCAGCGCCTTGGCGACGATCAGCAGCGGGCTGACCCGGACGTCCCGGCCCAGCTCGCCGCTCTCCTTGAGCCGGCGGACGAACTTCATCGTGCGGGTCACGTCGACCTGCACGAACTCGGTGACGTGCGGGGCGGTGAAGGCCGAGGCCACCATCGCCTGCGCGGTCGCCTTGCGGACGCCCTTGATCGGCACCCGGACGTCGCCCGCGCCGGACACCGGCGCCTGCGGCGCGGCCGGCTCGGCCACGGCGGTCTCGGCCACCGGCGCCACCGGGGCCGCCGGAGCGGCCTGGGCGGCGGCGTGGGCGTGTACGTCCTCGCGGGTGATCACGCCGTCCCGGCCGGTCGGGGTGACCGCGCGCAGGTCGACGCCGAGGTCCTTGGCCAGCTTGCGCACCGGCGGCTTGGCCAACGGCCGCTCCCCGGACGGTACTTCGGCGACCGGGGCCGGGGCCGCGGGCGCCGGTGCGGCGACCGGGGCCGGGGCGGCGGCCGGAGCCGGCCTGGTCGCGGCGACCTTGGTGGTGGTCGTCCGCCGGGCCCGGCGCTGGCTGCCGCCGGTGCGCGGGCCGTACCCGACCAGCACCTCGCGCCGCTCGGGCTCGGGCTCCTCGGCGGGAGCCGGAACCGGCGCCTGGGCCGGCGCCGCGGCGGGGGCGGCCGGAGCCGCGGCACCCGCCTCCCCGGCGACCGCGATCGAGATGATCACGGTGCCGACGTCGACCGTCGCGCCCTCGGGGAAGTGCAGCGTCTCGACCACCCCGTTGAACGGGATGGGCAGCTCCACGGCCGCCTTGGCGGTCTCCACCTCGCAGACGACCTGCCCGTCGGTGACGGTGTCACCGGGCTTGACGTACCAGCTGAGGATCTCGGCCTCGGTGAGGCCCTCGCCCACATCGGGCATCTTGAACTCGCGGAGCGAGCGAACTTCGGTGGTCATCTTCGCTCCCCGGAGTCAGTACGCGAGCGCGCGGTCGACGGCGTCGAGCACGCGGTCCAGGTCGGGGAGGAAGGCCTCCTCGACCCGGGACGGCGGGTACGGCGCGTGGTAGCCGCCGACCCGCAGCACGGGTGCCTCCAGGTGGTAGAAGCACTTCTCGGTGAGCCGGGCGGCCAGTTCGGCGCCCATGCCCAGGAAGACCGGTGCCTCGTGCACCACGACGGCCCGACCGGTGCGCTTGACCGACGCCTCCAGGGCGGCGAAGTCCACCGGGGAGAGCGAGCGCAGGTCGACGACCTCCAGCCGGCGGCCGTCCTCCTCGGCGGCCGCGGCGGCCTCCAGGCAGACCTTGACCATCGGCCCGTACGCGATCAGCGTCAGGTCGGTGCCGGGCCGGACGACCCGGGCCTCGTGCAGGCCCAGGTCGGCGGCGTCGCCGACCTCGCCCTTGTCCCAGTAGCGGCGCTTGGGCTCCAGGAAGACGACCGGGTCGTCGGACTCGATCGACTGCCGCAGCATCCAGTGCGCGTCGTGCGCGCTGGACGGGGTGACCACGCGCAGACCGGCGGTGTGCGCGAAGTACGCCTCGTGCGACTCGCTGTGGTGCTCGACCGCGCCGATGCCGCCCGCGTAGGGGATGCGGATGGTGACCGGCATCTTGACGTGCCCGAGCGCGCGGGCGTGCATCTTCGCCAGCTGGGAGACGATCTGGTCGAAGGCCGGGTAGACGAAGCCGTCGAACTGGATCTCCACCACCGGGCGGTAGCCGCGCAGCGCCAGGCCGATCGCGGTGCCGACGATGCCGGACTCGGCCAGCGGGGAGTCGATCACCCGGTCCTCGCCGAAGTCCTTCTGCAGGCCGTCGGTGATCCGGAAGACGCCGCCGAGCTTGCCGATGTCCTCGCCCATGAGGAGGGTCTTCGGGTCGTTCTCCAGCGACTTGCGCAGCGCTCCGTTCAGCGCCTTGGCGATGCTCAGCTGACCGGCCATCAGTGGGTCTCCCCCGCCTCGAAGGAGGCCGCGTACTCGACGTACTCGGCCCGTTCCTCATCGACCAGCGTGTGCGGCTCGCTGTACACGTGGTCGAAGATCAGGGTCGGGTCCGGGTCCGGCATGCCGCGCACGCCCTCGCGCACCCGCAGCCCCAGCTGCTCGCTCTCGGCGTCGACGGCGGCGAAGAACTCCTCGTCGGCCAGGCCCTCCTTCTCCAGGTGGGCGCGGAGCCGGGAGATCGGGTCCTTGGCCTTCCAGGCCTCGGTCTCCTCGGTGTGCCGGTAGCGGGTGGGGTCGTCGGAGGTGGTGTGGGCGCCCATCCGGTAGGTGAACGCCTCGATCAGCACCGGGCCGTTGCCGTTGCGGGCGTGGTCGAGCGCCCAGCGGGTGACCGCGAGGCAGGCCAGCACGTCGTTGCCGTCGACCCGCACGCCGGGGAAGCCGAAGCCGGAGGCGCGGCGGTACAGCGGGATCTTGGTCTGGGTGGTGGTGGGCTCGGAGATCGCCCACTGGTTGTTCTGGCAGAAGAAGACCACCGGCGCGTTGTAGACCGAGGCGAAGGTGAAGGCCTCGTTGACGTCGCCCTGGCTGGAGGCGCCGTCGCCGAAGTACGCGATGACCGCGTCGTCGGCGCCGTCCTTGGTGATGCCCATCGCGTACCCGGTGGCGTGCAGGGTCTGCGCGCCGATCACGATGGTGTACAGGTGGAAGTTCTTCTCGTTCGGGTCCCAGCCGCCGTGGTTCACGCCGCGGAACATGCCGAGCAGGTTCAGCGGGTCGACGTCGCGGCACCAGGCCACGCCGTGCTCGCGATAGGTGGGGAAGGCGTAGTCCCCGGGGCGCATGGCGCGGCCGGAGCCGACCTGGGCGGCCTCCTGGCCGAGCAGCGAGGCCCACAGGCCCAGCTCGCCCTGGCGCTGGAGCGCGGTGGCCTCGCCGTCGAACCGGCGCACCAGCACCAGGTCGCGGTAGAGGGCGCGCAGCTCCTCGGGAGTGGTGGTGAGGGGGTAGTCCGGGTGCTCGACCCGCTCGCCTTCCGGCGTGAGCAGCTGGACGAGCTCCGGCTGGGCGTCCTTGCCCGTGGCGCGGAGGGTGTCAGGGACGCCGGGGGCCGCCTTCTTGCGGGCCCTCGCCGTGCTTTTGACGGTCACGTTCACTCCTCGGTCTGTCCGGCCGCCCGGGGTCGCCGGTGACCGGTCCGGTCACCGCCTCGCGGGGCGCGCGTGGGTGTGCGCTCCCACTGCGGGGCAGGTGGTGATCCTGTTCCGACGGCGTCCCTCACGAGAACGTTACCCAGCGTCCGCCCTCGACGCGCTTGCGCTAGGACGTCCTACTTGTTCAGGGCCTACAACCCCGAGGGTGCCGCGTTCGGCTCGCCGTCGGAAGGGTGGGGGTGACGGTCGGCGTGACGCAGCTCTCAATTCGAGCGCCTTCAGGACACCAGCGCACGTTATCCGGGCAGACGCCCGTACGTAAGGGGGTTCTCGGTATCGGTTTCGGACGGCTGTGGCCGGATCGCGTTGGTATGGAGGTCCGGGCGATAGGTCTTTCGTACGGTGTTATGGGAGGCTTTGGACGTGACTGATAACGGACAAATCAGGGTATTCCTGCTCGACGATCACGAGGTCGTCCGGCGGGGCGTGCACGATCTGCTCTCGGTCGAGGACGACATCGAGGTCGTCGGCGAGGCCGGCACGGCCGCCGAGGCGCTCACCCGGATCCCCGCGGTCCACCCGGACGTGGCGGTGCTCGACGTCCGGCTGCCGGACGGCAACGGGGTCGAGGTCTGCCGCGAGATCCGGTCCAAGCTGCCGGAGATCAAGTGCCTGATGCTCACCTCGTTCTCGGACGACGAGGCGCTGTTCGACTCGATCATGGCCGGCGCCTCCGGCTACGTGCTGAAGGCGATCCGCGGCACCGACCTGATCACCGCCGTCCGGGACGTCGCGGCCGGCCGCTCGCTGCTCGACCCGGTCGCCACCAGCAGGGTGCTCGCCCGGCTGCGCGACGGCGGGGAGAAGGAGGACGAACGGCTCGCCCAACTCACCAAGCAGGAACGGCGGATCCTCGATCTGATCGGCGAAGGTATGACAAATCGTCAGATCGGCAACGAGTTGCACCTGGCGGAGAAGACGGTGAAGAACTACGTCTCCAGTCTGCTCGCCAAGATGGGAATGGAGCGGCGCACCCAGGCGGCCGCCTTCGTGGCGCGGCACCAGGCCGACCACCAGTACTGATCCGGCCCTTCACAGAACTGACGGTTTGTCAAGGGCCCCCACAAGGGGGCCATAACCTCTGCACGTGACTTTCAGCCAGACCCTTGCCTGCGCACCGGCCCGCCCCGATCTCTCCGCACCACCGATGGGGACCCTCAGTCCCCCCGTCCCGGGGGGTGCGCTCGCCGAGGTCCTGGCCCGCTACCGGGTCGGACGGCCGCTGACCACCGAACCCGTCGCCGAGGGCCTGTTGAACCGGGGGTACCTGGTCACCACCGAGGCCGGTCCGTACTTCCTGAAGTGCTACGTCGACTCCGCCACCGCCAGCCGTCCGAAGATCCTCGCCCACCACCGCGCGATGGCCGCGCTGAACACCCTCGGCCTGCCCGTTGTACCCCCGCTGGCCTGCGCCGAACGGTCCGGCACGGTGGCCGCCTGGGGCGGCCGGCTGTTCGCCCTGTTCCCCTGGGTCGAGGGCCGGCACCGGCACGGCGACGAGCTCGACCCGTCGCAGTGCGACGCGCTCGGCACGCTGCTCGGCCGGCTGCACGGCGCGCTCGACGACGTCTGCGCCCCCCTCGAACAACCCGCCGGGTACCGGAGCGCCGACCCCGTCGACAGCGCCGCACTCGCCCGCGACCTGCGGCGCCGCGCCCGGGAGCACCAGCCGGCCGGGGAGTTGGACGCCCTCGTGGTGGAACGGCTCACGGAACGGCTGGAACTGCTCGCCGAGCACGCCCACCGCCGCCCCGCCCCGGAGGCCGCGCCGCCCACCGGCTGGACCCACGGCGACTTCCACGGCCTCAACCTGCTGTACGAGGACGACCCTCGGGGCGGCCGGGTGGCGGCCGTCCTGGACTGGGACAAGCTCGGCCCGCAGCCACGCGCCGAGGAGGCGGTCCGGGCCGCCACGCTGCTCTTCAACGACCGCTCGTCCGGCGCCCTCGACCTGGTCCGGGTCCGCCGCTACTCCCAGGCCTACCGGGCCTCCGGGGCGGCCACCGCCGAGCACCTGGCCGCCGCCGTCCACCGGGTCTGGTGGGAGCGGCTGAACGACTTCTGGATGCTGCAGTGGCGCTACCAGCGGGCCGACCACCGGGCCGACCCGCTCTACCCCGCCTCCGCGGGCCAGCTGGCGTGGTGGTGCCAGGAGTACGAGCAGGTCCTGGACGCCTTCGCCAACTGACCCGCCGCCGACCGGGTCAGGGGGTCGGCGGCACGACCGGGATGGACGGCTTCGGGTCCGTCGGCGGCTTCGGCGACCCGGTGCCGGGGCCCGCGGTCTGCGGCGGCGCCGTCGTGGCCGGCGCCGTCGTCGCGGGCGCCGTCCCGGTCGGCGTGTGGCTGGCCGTCCCGGTCGGCGTCGGGGTCGGGGTGTGCTTGCCCGTGTTCGGCGACGGCGACATGTTGTTGCCGCTGTTCCCGTTGTTGTTCCCGTTGTTGTTGCCGGGGTCGGTCGGCTGCTGCGGCTTCTTGCTGCCGGAGGCCGAGGCCGGCGGGGTCGCCAGGCCGCTCTGGGACGGGGGCGCGGTCGTCTCGGTACTGGTGGCCGCCGGGGGCTGCGGCGAGATGTCCGAGTGGCCGGCGGGCTCGCTGCCGCTGAGCGCGAACGCGATGCCCGCACCGGCCGCGACAAGCACGGCGATCGCGCCGGCCACCCAGGCCCAGGGCCCGCGCCGCCGGCCGGGGCCCTCGTCGTCCCCGCCCGCACCGGCACCGCCGCCGTACGGGCCGCCGGCCGCCGGGTAGGGCGAGGAGGGGGTGTGCGGGCCGCCCGTCGAGTACGGCAGCACGGAGGTCTGGTCGGCCGGGCCCACCGCGCCGAAGGCCGCGGTGGCCGCGGCCTGGTCCGGCCGGAGCACCTGGGTCGCGCCGGTGTCGACCGCGGCCCCGCCGGCCCAGGCGGCCCCGCCCGCGCCGTGCATCTCGCGCAGCGCGTGCTGCACGTGGGCGCGGAACTCGTCGGCGTCCTGGAAGCGGTCGTCCGGGTTCTTGGCGAGCGAGCGCAGCACCAGCGCGTCGAGGCCGGCCGGCACCCGGCCGTTGGCCTGCGAGGGCGGCACCGGCGGGTCCTGGACGTGCTGGTAGACCACCGACAGCGGGGTGTCGCCGGTGAACGGCGGTCGCACCGTGAGCAGTTCGTAGAGCATGCAGCCGGCCGCGTACAGGTCCGAGCGGTGGTCGACCGGCTTGCCGAGCGCCTGCTCGGGCGAGAGGTACTGCGGGGTGCCCATGACCATGCCGGTCTGGGTCATCGTGGTGGCACCGCCGGTCAGCGCCCGGGCGATGCCGAAGTCCATCACCTTGACCGCGCCGGCGTTGGTGATGCTCACGTTGGCGGGCTTGATGTCGCGGTGGACGATGCCGCTGCGGTGGCTGTAGGCGAGCGCCTCCAGCACCCCGGCGATGATGATCAGCGCCTGGTCGACCGGCGGCGCCTCCTCGTCCGCCAGCAGCTCGCGGACGGTGCGGCCCTCGACCAGCTCCATCACGATGTACGGCGTGGACTCGTCCCCGTCGTACTCCTCGCCGGTGTCGTAGACCGCGACGATCGAGTGGTGGTTGAGCGCCGCGACGGCGTGTGCCTCGCGGGTGAAGCGCAGCCGGGCGACGTCGTCCTGGGCCAGCTCGCCGCGCAGCAGCTTGACCGCGACGGTGCGGCCGAGCCGCACGTCCTCGGCGGCGAACACCTCGGCCATGCCGCCGCGCCCGAGCCGGTAGGTCAGCCGGTAACGGCCGTCCCCGACGGTGCTCAGCGGCACGGCGGTGCCACGGCCCGGGGTGTGCGGGCCGCCCGTGGCGACCGGCGGCAGCGCCGAGGTCGGGGCCTCGCCGCCGGGCTCGGGAATCCTCGGGGTTCCGCCGGTCCGGCCGACCGCCCGGACACCCGCGTCGTCGTCCGGCTGCTGCGTCTGTGCCATCGCTCCTCGCCCCGGGCGTTCGCTCGGATCGCGGTGCCCTGTCGCTTACGTATCCCCGAACGCTACCGCCTCCGGCGGACGACCGTGGTACCCCCGAACCTGCCGGAAACCGTCAGAGCAGGCCATTCCGGTCGGCCGGGAGGTCGAGGACCAGCACGTCGGCGGGACGGTCCGCGTGGCTGAACTTGCCGCCCGTCTTCTCGTCCGCCTTGTTGACCACGATCGCGATGATGATGCCCGCGAGCACCAGCACGCCGACGATGATCCCGATCACGACCACGGCCGTCGAGCAGCCGCCGCCGCTGGTGGGCGCCTTCGGCTGCTGGTACGGCGGCATCGGCTGCGGCATCGGCTGCGGCGGCGGGGTGTGCGCCCCCTGCTGGAGGTACTGCGGGTGCGGGGTGTGCGGGGCCTGCGGCCGCGGGGTCTGGTAGGCGGGCGGCGGGGTCTGGTACTGCTGCCCGCCCTGCTGGAGGTACTGCGGGTGCGGGGTGTGCGGGGCCTGCGGCTGCGGCGTCTGGTAGGCGGGCGGCGGCGTCCGGTACTGCTGGGCCCCCTGCTGGAGGTACTGCGGCTGGGGCGTCTGCGGGGCCTGCGGAGCGGCGTGCACCGAGCGCGGGCCCTCGTTGATCACCAGCGGGGTGCTGGCCTGCAGCCGGTGCCCGTTGTCGCCGCCCTTGGCGGCCGCGATCAGCCGCTCCGCCTCGTCCCGCATCGCCGCCGCGCTCTGGAACCGGTGCGCCGGGTCCTTGCGCAGCGCCTGGGCGACGAAGGCGTCCACCTCGGGCGTGATCGAGCGGTTGAGGGTGGAGGGGGCCGGCGGCTCCTCCTGGACGTGCTTGTAGGCGATCGAGAACGCCGAGTCCCCGTCGAAGACCAGCTGCCCGGTGATCATCTCGAAGAGCATCACGCCGACCGAGTAGAGGTCGGAGCGGGCGTCCACCGGCTTGCCGAGCGCCTGCTCGGGCGAGAGGTACTGCGGGGTGCCGACCACCATGCCGGTCTGCGTCATCGACGTGACGCCGGATTCCAGCGCACGGGCGATGCCGAAGTCCATGACCTTGACGTTGCCCTTGCGGTCGAACATGACGTTGCCGGGCTTGATGTCGCGGTGCACCAGGCCCATGTCGTGCGAGGCCTCCAGCGCGTTCAGCACGCCGACGGTGACCTTCAGGGCCTCCTCGGCCGGCATCGCGCCGTACTGGCCGACCGCCTCGTTGATCGCCTCGCGCAGGCCGTTGCCGTCGATCAGCTGCATCACGATGTACGGCGTGCTGGAGCCGTCCGGGGCGATGTCCTCGCCGCTGTCGTACACGGTGACGATGTTCGGGTGCTCCAGCCGGGCCACCGCCTGGGCCTCGCGGCGGAACCGCTCCTTGAACGAGTCGTCCCGGCCCAGCTCGCTGTGCATGCTCTTCAGCGCGACCTGCCGGTCCAGCACGCGGTCGTGGGCGAGGTGCACGGAGGCCATGCCGCCCTCGCCCAGCAGCCGCTGCAGCACATAGCGGCCGTTGCCCAGGGAGAAGCCCTCGACCGCCGCGTTGCCGTGCTCGCTCATGGTCCTCTGCTCCCCCTCGGCGCGGCCGTGCTCGCCGCAACCTGACGTTCGGTCTCGTCCGTGCGTGGTGGGCCCGGCCCGCTGGCCTGGCGGGCCCCTGCCGCGGCGGTTCCACCGGCCGGCGACAGGGGCCAGGGTATCGGCTCGCGCCGACGGTGATCGGTCCAGGGCCGGGGCCGGTCCCGGCCCCGGGCCGCCCGGCCCGGCGGCCCGGGGCCGGGGAGGATCGTCGTGGTACGTCCGGTCCGACCGCGGTCCGGGCGGCCCGGAGGCGCCTACCGGCGGGTACCGCCGGGTGCGGCTACAGGTAGGGGCCGGAGCGGATGCCGCGGCCCTGGCCCGGCTCGTCCTCGTCCGGCTCGCCGCTGTGCAGCCCGGGCGGCAGCGCCCGCCGCATCTGCTCCAGCTGCGCCCGCGCCGCCATCTGCTGCGCGAACAGGGCGGTCTGGATGCCGTGGAACAGGCCCTCCAGCCAGCCGACCAGCTGGGCCTGGGCGATCCGCAGCTCGGCCTCGGTCGGGATGGTGTCGTCGGTGAACGGCAGCGACAGCCGCTCCAGCTCGGCGACCAGCTCCGGGGCCAGCCCCAGTTCGAGCTCCTTGATCGAGCTCGCGTGGATGTCCTTCAGCCGGACCCGGCTCGCCTCGTCGAGAGGCGCCGCCCGGACCTCCTCCAACAGCTGCTTGATCATGCTGCCGATGCGCATGACCTTGGCGGGCTGCTCGACCATCTCGGTCACCGGGAGCTCGCGCGGCACGTCGCCCTCGTCGTCCCCGTCCCCAGCCGCACCGGCGAACCCCTGGCCCACGGGCAGCCCGTCCGGTCCGACGATCAGCACCTTCTGGCCGTCCTGCGACTGCCCGCCGCCGGCCCGGAAGGGCTCCTGCGACGGGCGCTCGTTCATCGGATTCGTCATGAACAACATTCTCTCTCACTGGGGTTGGTCGGGCGGAAGCCCCCGGTCGTCCCGCCGTCCTGCGCCACCCGTGACGACGCTACGCCTCCGGACGCCCTGCGGGAATCCGTACGGATACTCAGTTCCCGCACCCGGTCCGCCGACCGGCCACCGGCGGCTCGGCGATGGCACCCCGGCCCCGCGCACGGCGGTCCGCCGCTCCGTGGCCGCCGAAACCCCGGGCCCGCTCCGGGCGCGGCGCGCCCCGCCGGGCCCCCAGCCCTTGCGCTACCGCAGCCCCGGCCCTGGGGGCTCAGTCCTTGCGCAGCCGCAGGCCGACCAGTCCCAGGCCGCAGCCGATCAGGCCCAGGCCGACGCCCAGCGGGAGCTGGGTGGTGGAGGCGTCCTGCCAGCGGGCGGGGAAGAGCGCGGGCACCCCGGCCACGGCCGCGACCGGCTGTCCGGCGACCGCCTCGGCCGTGTTCGCCGCGGCCGGGTCCGGGACGGCGGCCGCGCCGGGGGCCTCGGCCTCCGCGGCGTCCCCGTCGGCCTCCGGCTGCTCGGCCCCGACGGCCTGGTCCGGGGCCTCTTCCGGGGTCTGCTCGGCAGCCTGGTCGGGAGCCTGCTCGATGGCCTGGTCGGCGGCCTGGTCCGGCAGCTGCTCCGGCACCTGCTCGGGGGCCTGCTCCACGGCGGCGTCGGAGCGCTCGGGCAGCGAGGCCAGGTGGTGCCGGTGGGCCTGCGGGGCGTTTCCGGCCGGGTGCGGACGCGGCAGCGGTCGCCGCGGCGGCGCCGCCACCGGCCCGGGGACGCCCGGTTCGTCGTCGGCTTCGTCGTCCTGCTCGGCGGCCGGCCCACCGCCCGGCTCGGCACGCGTCCCCGCGTCCGGCGAGGGATACGCCGCCGGCAGGGGGAGCGCCCCCGGCGAGGGCAGCGCCACCGCCGCCGAGGCGGCGGCCAGCGGGAGCGTGAGCCCCAGCACGGCCGCCGCGAACAGCCGCTGGGCGCGGCCCGGAGAACGGCGGGACGGACGACGGTGGTGCGGCGCGACGGGCAGCGGCCCGAGGGATGCGTGCGGAGATGCGGCCACGGTCGGAGTCCTTCCGACGGCCGACGGCGCCCGGGGGCGGGATCGGCGGCGGGACTGCTCCGGACCAGATTCGCACGCGCCCGCCGTTACGGCATTTCGGGCAATTCACACCCGTCCGGCCGCCGCCCCGCCACCGGGGTCCCCCGTGCTCAGGCCCGCAGCACGACCTTCCCGACCTGCTCCCCGCGCTCCAGCACCCGGTGCGCCTCGGCCACCTCGGCCAGCGGCAGCACCCTGTCCACCACCGGCTTCACCACCCCGGACTCGACCAGCGGCCACACGTGCTCCCGCACCGCCGCCACGATCGCCGCCTTCTCCGCCAGCGGCCGCCCGCGCAGGTTGGTGGCGATCACCGCCCCGCGCTTGCGCAGCAGCGTGTTGAGGTCGAGCTCGCCCTTCACCCCGCCCTGGAGTCCGATGATCACCAGCCGCCCGTTGACCGCCAGCGCGTCCACGTTCCGCTGGAGGTACTTGGCGCCCATGATGTCCAGGATCACGTCCGCCCCGGCCCCGTCGGTGGCCTCCCGGAGCACCTCGACGAAGTCCTGCTCGCGGTAGTCGATCAGGATGTCCGCGCCCAGCTCGGCGCAGCGCGCCAGCTTCTCCGGGCCGCCCGCGGTGACCGCGACCCGGGCGCCGACCGCCTTGGCCAGCTGGATCGCCATCGTCCCGATCCCGCTCGCGCCGCCGTGCAGCAGCACCGTCTCGCCGGGCCGCAGGTGCGCGGTGAGGAAGACGTTGGACCAGACCGTGCAGGCGACCTCGGGCAGTGCCGCGGCCTGCTCGGCGGACAGCCCCGCGGGCAGCGGCAGCAGCTGCCCGGTCGGCACCGCGACCCGCTGCGCGTAGCCGCCGCCGGCCAGCAGCGCGCACACCTCGTCGCCGACCGCCCAGCCGGCCACCCCGGGCCCGAGCGCGACGATCCGCCCGGCGCACTCCAGCCCCGGGTAGGGCGGGGCGCCGGGCGGCGGGTTGTAGAAGCCCTGCCGCTGGAGCAGGTCGGCGCGGTTGACGGCGGTGGCCGCCACCTCGACCAGGACCTCGCCCTCGGCGGGGACCGGGTCGGGCACCTCGGCCCAGACCAGTGCCTCGGGACCGCCGGGTACGGGAATCGTCATCGCATGCATGCCCCGAACCTACTGCGGGCGGGGGCGGTTCCACGGCGCGGCTCAACCGGTCGGCGCGGCTCGACCCGTGGGCGACGCTCGACCCGCCCGTGGGCGCGGCTCAGCCCGTCGGCGCGGCCGCGCTGGACTTGATGACGATCACCCGGTCGGTGAGCTGGAGCACGGCGGCCTCCGGCTCGGTGTAGTTGAGCACCCGTCGGCCCCGGACCACCGCGACCACCAGGTCCGCGCACTCGCGCGGGCTGTGCCCGGCCTCGGCCCGGGTGACCGGGCGCTCCACCACGTCCAGCCCGTTGCCGTACGTCAGCAGGTCCTCCATCACCGCCCCGGCGTGCGGGCTGAGCATCGACAGCCCGAGCAGCCGCCCGGCCGAACTGGAGCTGGTCACCACGACGTCGGCGCCGCTCTGCCGCAGCAGCGGCGCGTTCTCGTCCTCCCGTACGGCGGCGACCACGGTGGCGGCCTTGTTCAACTGGCGGGCCGTCAGCGTGATCAGCACGGCGGTGTCGTCCCGCTCCGGCGCGACCACCACCCGCGCGGCGGTGGGCAGCCCGGCGCGCACCAGGGTGTCGGTGCGGGTGGCGTCGCCGACCACCCCGACCAGGCCGTGCTGGGCGGCGGCGTCGACCACCTTGCGCTGCGGGTCGACGACGACGATCTCCTCCTTCTTCACCCCCTGCCCGATCAGGGTGTCGACGGCGCTGCGGCCCTTCGTCCCGTAGCCGATGACGACGGTGTGCTCGCGCACGGTGGACCTCCAGCGGTTCAACCGCCATTGCAGGCGGGTCCGTTCGGTGAGCACCTCCAGGGTGGTGCCGACCAGGATGATCAGGAACACCACGCGCAGCGGGGTGATCACGAAGATGTTGGTGAGCCGGGCGCCGTCGCTGAACGGGGTGATGTCGCCGTACCCGGTGGTGGAGAGCGTCACGGTGGCGTAGTACGCCGCGTCCAGGAAGCTCAGCCCGCCGCCGGCGTTGTCGTTGTAGCCGTCCCGGTCGAAGTAGACGATGAACGTGGTGGCGACCAGGACGGCGAGCGCCAGCAGCAGCCGGGAGCCGACCTGCCGCACGGCGGGCTCGGCCCGTCGGGCGGGCAGCACGATCCCGGCGTCCGCCCACGGCTCGGTGCCGGGCGCGAGGTTGCGTCGGATCCGGCTCATGCGCCCACCCCGGCCGCCCCCGCGCCGGACGCGCGGCTCTTGACGGTTCCCTCGTTCACGGCACCTCCAGCAGTTCGACCGTCTCCCCCGCCGCCGCCCCGCCGGGCGGCACCACGGCGAGCGCCTCGGCCCTGGCCAGCCCGCGCAGCATCGCCGGGCCGTCGAAGGCCAGCGGCAGGACGCCCTCGGCGGTCCGCCGGACCGGCTGGAGCCGGGTGTCCGTCCGGTGCCCGGCCAGCGGGGCCGCGGCCGGGGCGAGGGCGGGCGGGCCGACGGTCCGTCCGCTGCGGGCGTGCAGCAGCGGCAGGACGAGGGTGACCATCCCGGCGACGGCGGCCAGCGGGTTGCCCGGCAGGCCCACCAGGTGGCGGCCACCGGGGAGTTCGGCCAGCAGCATGGGGTGCCCCGGCCGGACGGCGACGCCGTCCACCAGCAGTCGGGCGCCGGCCTCGGCGAGCGCCCGGTGCAGGAAGTCGACCGGTCCGGCGGCCGTTCCGCCGGTGGTGACCACCAGATCGGCGGTGGAGTGCCGCAGCGCGTCCCGGAGCAGCCCGAAGTCGTCCCGGACGTACCCGACCTCGGGCGTCCCGGCGCCGGCGGCCCGCAGCCAGGGCGGCAGCAGCGGCCCGAGCGCGTCCCGGACCAGGCCCGACCCGGGCACCCCGGAGGTGAGCAACTCGTCCCCCAGGACGAGTAGTCGGACCTCCGGACGGCGGCGGACCGGCAGCCGGTCGTGGCCGCAGGCGGCGGCCAGGCCGAGCACGGCCGGCCCGACCGGGGTGCCGGCCGGCAGCAACTCCTCGCCCAGGCGGCACTCCTGGCCGCGCGGGCGGACGTCCTGGCCGGTGGTCAGCGGCCGCGGGCCGCGGTCGTGCAGCAGCGCGGCGTCCGTCCACCCGTGCTCACGGCGCAGTACGGCGGTGGCGCCGGGCGGCAGTTGGGCGCCGGTGGCGATCTCCACGGCGGTGCCGTCGGCCAGCGGCGCCGGCTCGGCCCGTCCGGCCAGCACCCGGCCGGCGACCCGCCACGGGCCGGGACCGGCGACCGCCCAGCCGTCCATCGCGGAGGTGTCGAAGGCGGGCAGGTCGGTCAGCGCGCCGAGCGGCTCGGCGAGGGTGCGGCCGAGCGCCTCGGCCAGCGGGACGGGGACCCCGGGCAGCGGGCGCAGCCCGGCCCGGCGCGCGGTCTCCCGGGCGCCGGGCCAGCTCAGCACGCCGGGACCGGTGGACGGTGCGGCCACGGTCGGCTGTCCGACCGCGCTCACGACTCGCCCGGCCGGTCGGCGGGGCCCCAGCCCTCGGCGAGGGCCTCGGTCCGCCGGGCCGCCTCGGCGACGGCCGCCGCCCCGCCGCCCCGCTGGGCGGCCGCGTAGCCGATCAGGAAGGCGGTCAGCGGCGCGGCCGGCCGGGCCACCCCGTGCGCGACCACCCGGGCCGTGTCGAGCAGACCGTGGACGTCGACGTCCAGGTCGATGCCCAGGTCGGCCTTGACCTCGGCGATCCAGTCATCCAGCGTGCGCTCCATGCGCCCATGCTGCCTGATCGGTGGTTTCCCGAAGTGTTCGCCCCGTGTGCGGGGCGCGTCGTTTCGCTCACACGTCGGTGGCCGGGGCGGTGCGCCTCAGGTCCGGTCGCGCTCGCGGGCCTGCTCCAGGTCCTCCCAGGTGTCGCAGTCGTAGGCGACGTTGTCGGTGTCGGCCACCCGCAGCCGGGGCAGTCCGCCGACCAGGCGGCGCAGCGGCTGGTCGGCGGGATCGCCGAGGGCGGCCAGCGCGGCGCGCAGCGGGGCGGTGCGGTAGGCGGCGGCGAGCGGCTGGTCGCGGCCGCCCGCGTCGACCAGCACGGCGGCGTCCCCGTGCGCCCCGGCCCGGTCGAGGGCGGCGACCAGCCGGTCCACCGTCCGCCGGTCCAGGAAGGGCAGGTCGGCGGCGAGCAGCAGCACGGTGTCCGCGGTGACCAGGTCGAGCCCGGCCGCGACGGCGGCGACCGGCCCGCCGCCGGGCGGCCGCTCCCTGGTCCAGTGGACGCCACCGCGCGCGGTCGGCCGGACCGGGCCGACCACGACGGTGGTGCGGGCGCCCGCGCAGGCGGCGAGCACCCGGTCGAGCAGGGTGGTCCCGCCGACCGTCAGCCCGGGCTTGTCGGCCCCGCCGAGGCGCCGGGCGGCCCCGCCCGCCGGGACGATCACGTCGTACGGCGTCATGCGGCCAGTATCCGCCCTACGCCTGCTCGGGTCCGCCGTCCTCCTCGGACTCCCGGTCCTCCCCCGCTGCCTCGGCCCCGGCCGCGCGGGCGGTGTTGGCCGCCGCGCCCAGCTGCAGGAAGGACGGCAGGGTCAGCTCCCCGTACCGCTCGTTCATCGCCGTGACCAGCGCCTCCGGGTCGTCCGGGTGCTCGGCCAGCAGCCGGTCGAAGTCCTGGAGGTACTCGCCGGTGAAGGCCAGCACCCGGGCGGCGTCGTCGCCCTGGTCCGGGGCCCGGTGGCCGGCGATCACCCGGTCCGCGCCGAGGTCGGCGATCCGGCCGAGGTTGTGCCCCCAGGTGGTGCGCTGGGCCGGGGTGGTGTCGGCGGTCCAGACGTGGGTGCCGTTGTGGACGAAGTCCCCGGCGATCACGGTGCGGATGCTCGGCACGTGGACGACCGTGGAGTCCCCGCAGTCGGCCTGGCCGAGCAGCAGCACGGGGATCACCTGGCGGTCCAGCATCAGCGGCTGCGGCAGCAGCGGGGCGGGGATCAGCGGGTGGTCCGGGATGTCGTCGCCGTACACCGGCTTCCACTGCGCGACCTTGGCGGCGACGGTGCGCCGGATGCCCTCGACCACGGCTGGGGCGGCCAGCAGCTGCGCGTCGGGGAAGAGCCGCAGCACCTCCTCGGCGCCGAAGTAGTGGTCCGGGTGCTGGTGGGTGACGACGACGGCGAGCAGGCGTCTGCCCTTGCCGGCGACCCACTCGGCCAGCTCGCGCCCGGCGCTGCGGGTCAGCTGGGCGTCCACCAGGATCGCGGTCCGCTCGCCGAGGATCAGTGTCGAGGTGGCGAAGAAGGCCGACTCGGGGCCGGTGAAGACGGCGACCTCCAGCGGCCGGGCCGGCTGCCCGGGCTCGGGCGGCACCGCGCCCGCGGCCGGCCGGGCCTGGGCACGCTCCGCGCCGGCGCTCTCCTCGGACGGGGACGTCGTCACGGGCTGCTCCCTCTGGTCGGCGGTCGGATTCCCTGCGCCCTACAGCATGGGAGCACCGACGGCCGATTGCGCGGAAGGCGCGCCCGGTGGGGCGCGCCTCCGGTGCACGTCACACCGCGGCTCGGGCGGCCGCTTCCTTGGCCCGGCGGGCGGCCTGCTCCAGGGCCTGGGCCTTGGACTCGACGGCCTTCGGGACGAAGTCGGCCATCGCCGGGACGGCGGCCGCCAGGGTGAACTCCGGGACGATGAAGTCGACCTCCAGCCCGAGCATGCCGGTCAGCACCTTCTCCAGGTAGGTGGTGACGAACTCGAACGGCTCGCGCGGGGCGCCGGGCGCGTACGAGCCGCCGCGGGAGGCGACCACGGTGACCGGGGTGCCCTTGGCGGAGGGCGTCTCGCCGGCGGTGCGGCCGACCAGGATCACGTGGTCCAGCCAGGTCTTGAGGGTCGACGGGATCGTGAAGTTGTACATCGGGCTGCCGATCAGCACGGCGTCGGCCTGCTCCAGCTCGGCCATCACCTGCTCGCGCAGCGCGAAGGCGGCGGCCTGCTCGGCGCTGTGGGCCTCGGCGGGGGCGAATCCGGCGCTGATGCCGTGCACGTCGAGGTGCGGGAGGGGGTCGGCGGCGAGGTCCCGGTAGATCACCGTGCCCTCGGGGTGCTCGGCCTGCCAGGCGGCGCGGAAGGCGGCGGTGACCTCGCGGGAGACGGAGCCGTCGGCGATCGCGGAGGAGTCGAGGTGCAGGAGCGTGGGCATGGCAGTGCCTCCAGATAATAAGTAGCTGCTGATTTCGCTGCGACTGCAATTACGGTAGCAGCTTACTTTTCTACAGTCACTAGTAGGGGTTCGAGTAGGCTGGACCCATGGCCGAGCACGAGGCAGTGACCGACGGAGTCCCGATCGCCACCGACGCGTGCGGCGCCGAGGGCCCCGGCCCGTGCCGCAACGTCGACCTGGCCCTCACCCGGGTGTTCACCCTGCTCGGCAAGCGCTGGACCGGCATGCTGCTGGGCGTCCTCACCAACGGCGGCCCCGCGTACTTCTCCGAGCTGCGCCGCGCCGTCCCGGGCATCAGCGAGCGGATGCTCTCCGACCGGCTGACCGAGCTGGCCGAGGCCGGGCTGGTCGTCCGCGAGGTCGACGCCGGCCCGCCGCTGCGGGTCAGCTACCGGCTCACCGAGGCCGGCTTCGCGCTCAAGCCCGCGCTCACCGAACTGGCGGTCTGGGCCGACCGCCACCTGCCGGAGGGCGTGCTCAGGAGCGGCTGCTGAGCCCCCCGGGCGCCCGGCGCACCTCCCCCGGACATGCGGAAGGGCCCGTCCACCGGTTCGGTGGACGGGCCCTTCGGCCAGGAACGGTTCGGTCGGTCAGCGCTTCGCGGTGGCCCCGCGCAGCTTGGCCAGCCGGTCGGTGACACCCCAGGTGGTCACCCGCCACAGCGCCTCGACCACGATGCCGCGGCTCATCTTGGACGCCCCCAGCTCGCGCTCGACGAAGGTGATCGGCACCTCGGCGACCTTGAACCCGGCCTTCACCGTGCGCCAGGCCAGGTCGACCTGGAAGCAGTACCCGGCCGAGGCGACCTCGTCCATGCCCAGGCCCAGCAGGGTCTCCTTGCGGAACGCCCGGTAGCCGCCGGTGACGTCCCGGATCGGCACGCCCAGCATCAGCCGCGAGTAGGTCGAGCCGCCGCGCGAGAGCAGCAGCCGGGACTTCGGCCAGTTCACCACCCGGCCGCCCGGCACCCAGCGCGAGCCCAGCACCAGGTCGGCGCCGCGCAGCGCGCCCAGCAGCCGGTCCAGCTCCTCGGGCTGGTGCGAGCCGTCCGCGTCCATCTCGACCAGGACGTCGTAGCCGTTGTCGATGCCCCAGCGGAAGCCCGCGAGGTAGGCGGCCCCGAGGCCCTCCTTGCCCTTGCGGTGCATGACGTGGACGTGCTCGTCCTCGACGGCCAGCTTGTCGGCCAGCTCGCCGGTGCCGTCGGGGCTGTTGTCGTCGGCGACCAGGACGTGCGCCTCGGGGACGGCGGCACGGACCCGGCCGACGATCCGCTCGACGTTCTCCGCCTCGTTGTAGGTCGGGATGATCACCAGGACCTTGCCGAGATCAGCAAAACTCTGCTGGTTCACGGTCACGTACAAACCTCTCGGCCGATGACGGGGGGTCTCGGAACACCGGCGCCCGCACTCTGGAACGCGGCTCCGCCGGCAGCCCGCCGGGAGGACCTCGGTGGCGAACTGCGCGCAGGGCGGAGGCTACTGCGTCCTGGCATCCTACTACCGCGCCGGGAACCGCAGGTCCGGCCGTGGCACTCCCACCCGGTGGCCACCGTTTCCCCGTGGGTGACACCGTTCGGCTAGGGTCGTTTCCCTTGCCCGTGCCCGGACCGCCCGCACCGCCGGGCCCGCCCCGGCGATCCGGACTCGGGACATCCGGGGCCGCCCAGACTGCGAAGGAGTAGGACCGCGCGCATGGACAGGCTCGTCAACACCGTCCGCCCGTACGCCTGGGGGTCGCTCACCGCCCTGCCCGAGCTGCTCGGGCAGCGGCCGACCGGTGAACCGCAGGCCGAGCTGTGGATGGGCGCCCACCCCGGCGCCCCGTCCCGAGCCGACCGCGGCGAGGGCCCGCGCCGGCTGGACGAGCTGATCGCGGCCGACCCCGAGGGCGAGCTGGGCGCCGCGAGCGTGGCCAGGTTCGGCCCGACCCTGCCGTTCCTCTTCAAGGTCCTGGCCGCGGGCATCCCGCTGTCCATCCAGGCCCACCCCACGCTCGACCAGGCCCGGGCCGGCTTCGCCGCCGAGAACGCCCTCGGGATCCCCCTGGACGCCCCCGAGCGCAACTACCGGGACGCCAACCACAAGCCCGAAATGGTCTGCGCGCTGGGCGACTTCGACGGCCTGTGCGGCTTCCGGCGGCCCACCGACGCGGCCCGGCTGCTGACCGGGCTCGGGGTCCCCGGGCTCGCCCCGGTGATCGGGCGGCTGGCCGCCGAGGACGACTCCGAGGCGCTGCGCGGCGCCCTGACCGCCGCCCTCGCGCTGGACCCGGAGACCGTCCGGCGGACCGTCGAGGTGCTGGCGGCGACCGACCCGGACGGGGAGTACGCCCCGTACGCCCGGATCGCCGAGGACTTCCCGGACGACCGCGGCGTGGTCGCCGGCATGCTGCTCAACCACGTCCGGCTGCGGGCCGGCCAGGCGCTCTACCTGGGCGCCGGGGTCCCGCACGGCTACCTGTCCGGCGTCTGCGTCGAGCTCCAGGCCAACTCCGACAACGTGCTGCGGGCCGGCCTCACCCCCAAGCACATCGACGTGCCGGAGCTGCTGAAGGTCGTGGTCTTCGAGGCCGGCGCCCCCGAGCCGCTGGAGCCGGCCCCGGTCGAGGGCACCCCGGGCGAGGAGCTCTACCCCGTCCCGATCGACGAGTTCCGGCTCTCCCGCTTCGTCCTGGACGGCACCGGGCGCGAGATCGACGGCCGCACCCCGCAGATCCTGCTCTGCACCGAGGGCGCCACCCGGCTGACCGCCGCCGACGGCACCGTCCTGGACCTGGCCCGCGGCCAGGCCGCCTTCCTCCCCGCCACCGGCACCCCGACCCGCCTCTCCGGCACCGGCGGCACGCTCTTCCGCGCCACCGTCACCGTCTGACCGCTCCGGTCGGGGCCCGGGCTCAGTCCCGGGTCATGTCGACGAAGCGCGAGTAGTGGCCCTGGAAGGCCACCGTGATCGTCGCGGTCGGACCGTTACGGTGCTTGGCGACGATCAGGTCGGCCTCGCCCGCGCGCGGGGACTCCTTCTCGTAGGCGTCCTCGCGGTGCAGCAGGATGACCATGTCGGCGTCCTGCTCGATCGAGCCGGACTCGCGGAGGTCCGAGACCATCGGCCGCTTGTCGGTGCGCTGCTCGGGACCACGGTTCAGCTGGGACAGCGCGATGACCGGGACTTCCAGCTCCTTGGCCAGCAGCTTGAGGTTACGGGACATGTCCGAGACCTCCTGCTGGCGGTTCTCGGCCCGCCGGGAGCCGCCGGACTGCATCAGCTGGAGGTAGTCGATGACGACCAGCTTGATGTCGTTGCGCTGCTTCAGCCGGCGGCACTTGGCGCGGATCTCCATCATCGACAGGTTCGGCGAGTCGTCGATGAACAGCGGCGCCTCGCTGACGTCGGGCATCCGGCGGGCCACCCGCGTCCAGTCGTCGTCCGTCATGTTCCCGGAGCGCATGTGGTGCAGCGCCACCCGGGCCTCGGCGGAGAGCAGGCGCATGGCGATCTCGTTGCGGCCCATTTCGAGCGAGAAGATCACGCTCGGCAGCTTGTGGTGGATCGAGCAGGCCCGGGCGAAGTCCAGCGCCAGGGTGGACTTGCCCATCGCGGGACGGGCCGCGATGACGATCATCTGGCCGGGGTGGAGGCCGTTGGTGAGCTGGTCGAAGTCGGCGAAGCCGGTGGGGACGCCGGACATCTCGCCGTTGCGGGAGCCGATCGCCTCGATCTCGTCGAGGGCGCCCTCCATGATGTCGGAGAGCGGGGCGTAGTCCTCGTTGGTGCGCTGCTCGGTGACGGCGTAGATCTCCGCCTGGGCGGCGTTGACGATCTCGTCCACGTCGCCCTCGGCCGCGTAGCCCATGCCGGCGATCCGGGTGCCCGCCTCGACCAGCCGGCGCAGCACCGCGCGCTCGTGCACGATCTGGGCGTAGTACTCGGCGTTGGCCGCGGTCGGGACGGAGTTGACCAGGGTGTGCAGGTAGGAGGCGCCGCCGACGCGCTGGAGCTCGCCGCGCTTGGTCAGCTCGCCGGCCACGGTGATCGGGTCGGCCGGCTCGCCGCGGGCGTAGAGGTCGAGGATCGCGCCGTGGACCATCTCGTGCGCGGGCCGGTAGTAGTCGACCGGCTTGAGCACCTCGACCACGTCGGCGATGGCGTCCTTGGAGAGCAGCATGCCGCCGAGGACGGACTTCTCGGCGTCCAGGTCCTGCGGCGGGACGCGCTCGAAGCCGTCCACGCCCCCGCCCCCGTCGCCACCGCCCTCGTCCCGGCGCTGCCAGCCGCCGTCCTTCCGGTCGCCCTTGCCGCCCTTCTGGAAGCCGCCCTTCTGGCCGTCACGGCCACCGCCCTGACCGCCCTGGCCACGGCCGCGCGAGACCGGCAGCCGGTCCCCCGGGCCGTCCGGGAAGGGGGCGTCGTCGAAGGCGCCGGCCGGGAAGGGGTCCTCGGCGGGCTGCCAGTCCTCCTCCGGCGGCGGGGCGTCGTGGTCGTCGTACTGGGGGCCGGTCACGCGTGTTCCCCGATCAGCGAGTGGTGCGAAGGTGGAGCGGGCTTGCCGGTGGCTGGGTGGAGCGGAGCCGCTCCTCTTTGTACGCCACGGTCCCGACAAAACGGACGCCGGGGCGGCGGGAGTGTCGGGCGGAGGGCCCACGCTAAGGCGCCGGACGCCGTTGCGCCAAGGCGGTTATCCACAGGGGGTGTGGATGACCGGCCCCGTCCTGTGGAGAACTGCCGCAAAGCTGTGGACACCCCTGTGGACGTCCCTGTGGATAACCGAACAATCGATCCACCGTCAACCTGTTGACCTGGGATTACCTCTTCCCGGTCCTGTGCATGAGAAATTCTTCACACACCTCCGAACGGCTGTGGGCGCAGAGCGGACGAACCGCGCCGCTCAAGATTTCGAGTAATAGTCACTAGGCCCTTACATCCATTACCTGTGGATGAGTAGCCTGGAGCCCATGACCGCCTCGCCCCCGACCCCGGCCCCGAAGCCCTCGCGACGCCGGCACGACCGGGAGATCCTCGCCCTGGCCGTCCCGGCCTTCGGCGCGCTCGTCGCCGAACCGCTCTTCCTGATGGCCGACTCGGCGATCGTCGGCCACCTCGGCACCCCCCAGCTGGCCGGGGTGGGCGTCGCCTCCGCCGCGCTCTCCACCGCGACCGGCGTGTTCGTCTTCCTCGCCTACGCCACCACCGCGGCGGTCGCCCGCCGGATCGGCGCCGGGGACCGCCGGGGCGCCGTGCAGCAGGGCATCGACGGCATCTGGCTCGCCCTGGGCCTGGCCGTCCCGGTGGTCCTCCTCACCCTGGTGCTGGCGCCCTGGGCGGCCGACGCGCTGGGCGCCTCGGCGACCGCCGCGCCGCACGCGGTGACGTACCTGCGGATCAGCTCGCTGGGCATCCCGGCGATGCTCATGGTGCTGGCCGCCACCGGGGTGCTGCGCGGCCTCCAGGACACCCGCACGCCGCTGGTGGTGGCCGTCGCGGGCTTCGCCGCCAACATCGGCCTGAACGCCGGCCTGGTGTACGGCGCCGGGCTCGGGGTGGCCGGCTCGGCCTGGGGCACCGTGCTCGCCCAGACCGGGATGGCCGCCGCCTACCTGGTCGTGGTGGTCCGCGGCGCCCGCCGGGAAGGGGCCTCGCTGCGGCCGGACACCGCGGGCATCCGGGCCAGTGCCAGGGCCGGCGGCCCGCTGCTGGTCCGGACGATCAGCCTGCGCGCGGTGCTGATGACCGCCACCGCGGTCGCCGCCCGGCTCGGCGACGACCAGGTCGCCGCCCACCAGATCACCATGGCGCTGTTCAACTTCCTGGCCTTCGCGCTGGACGCGATCGCGATCGCCGGCCAGGCCATCATCGGCCGCTACCTGGGCGCCTCGGACGTCCCCGGCGCCAGGGCCGCCACCCGGCGGATGGTCGAGTGGGGCGTCGTTTCCGGGCTGGTGCTCGGCCTGCTGGTGGTGGTCGCCC
The DNA here is from genome assembly GCF_053597855.1 of Kitasatospora sp. NPDC001225. Classification (NCBI taxonomy): domain Bacteria; kingdom Bacillati; phylum Actinomycetota; class Actinomycetes; order Kitasatosporales; family Streptomycetaceae; genus Kitasatospora; species Kitasatospora sp. NPDC001225. Next base: position 47,497 of record NZ_JBSFJC010000001.1, on the reverse strand, counting down.
GCCCGCTGTACGTCCCGCTCTTCACACCCGATCCGGCCGTCCGGGCCCAGCTGGACACCGCCCTGCTGCTGCTCGCGCTCACCCAGCCGGTGGCCGGCCCGGTCTTCGTGCTGGACGGCGTGCTGATGGGCGCCGGGGACGGCCGCTACCTGGCCTGGGCCGGGCTCGCCACCCTGGCGGTGTTCGTCCCCGTGGCCCTGGCGGTGCCGGCCACCGGCACCGGACTGGCCGGGCTCTGGTGGGCGATGAACCTGTTCATGCTGCTGCGGGCCGGCTTCCTGGTCTGGCGCGCCCGCGGCGGCAAGTGGCTGGTCACCGGAGCGGTGCGCGGCTGAGACCCGAAGAGAACCGGGCCGGAAAAGACCGAGGGCCGGACTCCCGGAGGAGTCCGGCCCTCAGGCCTTGTGCTCTACGGAGCTCAGGCAGCCACGACGGCGACGTCGAGGTTGGCCACGACGTCCGAGTGCAGCTTGACCGAGACCTTGTGGGAGCCCACGGTCTTGATCGGCGAGGCGATCGCGACGGCGCGCTTGTCCACGGCCGGGCCGCCGGCGGCCTTGATGGCCTCGACGACGTCGGCCTGGGTCACCGAGCCGAACAGACGGCCGGCGTCGCCCGAGCGGACGGCCAGCTTGACCTGGACGCCCTCGAGCTGACCCTTGACCGCGGTGGCGGCCTCGAGGGTCTGGATCTCGTGGATCTTCCGGGCGCGACGGATGGCGTCGACGTCCTTCTGACCACCCTTGGTCCAGCGGATGGCGAAGCCACGCGGGACCAGGTAGTTGCGGGCGTAGCCGTCCTTGACCTCGACGACCTCGCCGGCGGAGCCGAGACCCGGCACCTCGTGAGTGAGGATGATCTTCATTACTTGGTCACCCTCTCTTAGCGCGCGGTGCTGGTGTAGGGCAGCAGCGCCATCTCACGGCTGTTCTTCACGGCCGTGGCGACGTCACGCTGGTGCTGGGTGCAGTTGCCGGTCACCCGACGGGCACGGATCTTGCCGCGGTCGGAGATGTACTTCCGCAGCAGGTTCGTGTCCTTGTAGTCAACGTAGTTGACCTTGTCCTTGCAGAAGACGCAAACCTTCTTCTTCGGCTTGCGAGCAGGCGGCTTCGCCATTGTGTGCTCCATTTGGGGTTCACGGCCCGGCGGGCGTCCGGGGACGCCGACGGCCGGGCCGCACGAAATCTGTCAGCTCTTAGAACGGGGGCTCTTCCGAGTAGCCGCCACCGCCGCCGGCCGGGGCACCCCAGCCGCCGCCCTGGTTTCCACCGGACGGGGCGCTGGAGGCCCAGGGGTCGTCGGAGGGGCCGGACTGGCCGCCGCCGGAGTTTCCACCCCAGCTGCCGCCGCCCTGCTGGCCGCCGCCGCCGGAGTTTCCACCCCAGCTGCCGCCGCCGCCCTGGCCGCCACCCTGCTGGCCGCCGAAGCCGCCACCGGGGGCGCCGGACCGGTTGGCCCGGGTGACCTTGGCGGTCGCCGAGCGCAGGCTCGGACCGACCTCGTCGACCTCGACCTCGAAGACCGTCCGCTTCTCGCCTTCCTTGGTCTCGTAAGACCGCTGGCGCAGTCGGCCCTGCACGATGACGCGCATGCCGCGCTGCAGCGACTCGGCCACGTTCTCCGCCGGCTGCCGCCAGACGTTGCACGTGAGGAAGAGGCTCTCGCCGTCCTTCCACTCGTTCGTCTGACGGTCGAAGGTGCGGGGGGTGGACGCGATGCGGAACTTCGCGACCGCCGCACCCGACGGGGTGAAGCGCAGCTCGGGGTCGTCGACGAGATTGCCGACGAGGGTGATGACGGTCTCGCCTGCCATGGTGGTGATGACCTCTCGGGAAGATGTCCGTTCACCGCTGTTTCACGTGAAACAGCGGACGCGAGCTACCCGAGACCCGAAGGCCTCAGAGGTGGCTCAGTGGGTGTCCGGGCGCAGGACCTTGGTCCGCAGAACCGACTCGCTCAGGCCCAGCTGGCGGTCGAGCTCCTTGACGACCTCAGGCGTGGCCTTGAGGTCGATGACCGAGTAGATGCCCTCGGACTGCTTGTTGATCTCGTAAGCCAGACGGCGGCGACCCCAGGTGTCGACCTTCTCCACCTTGCCACCCGCGTTGCGGACGACGGTGAGGAAGTTCTCGATCAGGGGGGAGACAGCGCGCTCCTCGACCGAGGGGTCGAGGATGACCATCAGCTCGTAGTGACGCATGAGTAACCCACCTCCTTTGGACTCAGCGGCCACGGTCTCTCCGTGGCAGGAGGGTTGTGCGTAGCGTCGGCACCGGAGCAGTGACGACTCCGGCCCACCGTAGCGGCCGGGTCGGACAATCGGCCCCCGCTCCGCCCGGAGGCGGATCCCACCCGGTAGAGGGTGCAGAGGGGGCACAACTACACCAGTGCAGACGGCACAGCCTACCTGCACCCGGACGGCCGAACAAAACGCATAGGGGTTGTGAGAGCGGCCCAAGCGCCGCAATCTGGACGGAACGGGATTCCTGCCCGTTCGTCTCCACGCCAGGAGGTGGGACCCATGGCACAGTCCGTCCACCGCATGCCCGCCCTCACCCTGAACACCGACGGCCACCCGCACCCCCGCGAGAACGCCCTGGTGGGCGTCACCGCCGTGCTGGGCGTGATCGCCTTCACCACCTCGTTCTTCCACAACCTGCACCTGCTGACCTCGTGGACCGGCCTGTTCGGCATCGTCACGGGCCTGTGGGGCATGTTCGTCTCGGTCACCACCGCCGAGCGCTTCGTCCTGATGATCACACTCGGCGCCGCCGCGATCGGCTTCTACCTCGGCATCGCCCGCGGCGGTCTCTGGGGCTGAACCGGGCCCCCGCGCCCCCTCGCACGCCCCCGGACCGCACCGCTGGGACCGAGCCCACAGGCCCCGCCCGGAACCCTCGCCGCCCCCGTCGCGTATCTGCAGAGGAGACAGGTACCCGACGGGGGCGCCGCCGTGCCCGCAGCGACGGGCGCCCGGACCCCGGACGATAAGGTCAGCCCGAGAACCTGGGCCACCGCAGCCCGACGACGAGGAGCACCGAGCACATGAGCCTGCGCCTGAGGACGATCACCCGCGAGGAGCACCTCGCCTTCATCAGGAGCCGCGCCTCGGCCAGCCACATGCAGGTGCCGTCGTGGGGCGACGTGAAGGCCGAGTGGCGCTCCGAGTCGATCGGCTGGTTCGACGAGACCGACCAGCTCGTCGGCGCCGGCCTGGTCCTCTACCGCCAGCTGCCCAAGCTCAAGCGCTACCTCGCCTACCTGCCCGAGGGACCGGTCATCGACTGGTTCGACCGCGACCTCGACCGCTGGCTCTCCCCGATGCTGGCGCACCTCAAGTCGCAGGGCGCGTTCTCGGTGAAGATGGGCCCGCCGATCGTCATCCGCCGCTGGAACGCCCCCACCATCAAGGAGGCCATCGCCGGCAAGCAGGCCAAGCGCCTGCGCGACGTCGAGGCCGACTGGTACGAGGCCCGCGCCTTCGAGGTGGCCGACCGGCTGCGCAAGGCCGGCTGGCTGCAGGGCGAGGACGGCGGCGCCGGCTTCGGCGACGTCCAGCCCCGCTACGTCTTCCAGGTGCCGCTGGCCAACCGCTCGCTGGACGACATCCACAAGAACTTCAACCAGCTCTGGCGCCGCAACATCAAGAAGGCCGAGAAGAGCGGCGTCGAGGTCTACCAGGGCGGCTACGACGACCTGCCGATCTTCCACCAGCTCTACCTGGTCACCGCCGAGCGCGACAAGTTCACCCCGCGCCCGCTGGCCTACTTCCAGCGGATGTGGAAGGCCCTGGTGGCCGAGGACCCGAACCGCATGCGGCTCTACATCGCCTACCACGAGGGCGAGCCGCTGGCCGCCACCACGATGCTGGTGGTCGGCGAGCACGTCTGGTACTCCTACGGCGCCTCGGCCAACCACAAGCGCGAGGTCAAGCCGTCCAACGCCATCCAGTGGCGGATGATGCGCGACTCCTACGCCCTCGGCGGCGGGGTGTACGACCTGCGCGGCATCAGTGACACCCTGGACGAGAACGACCACCTGTTCGGCCTGATCCAGTTCAAGGTCGGCACCGGCGGCCAGGCGGCCGAGTACCTCGGCGAGTGGGACTTCCCGCTCAACAAGCTGCTGCACAAGGCCCTCGACCTCTACATGTCCCGCCGCTGAGGAGGCTGACCCGATGACGCTGTCGCTCTACCTCGAGACCGAACGCTGGCGCACCCACCAGCGCTCCGTCCTCGCCGAGTTCCCCGGCCTGGTGCCCGTCGCCAAGGGGAACGGCTACGGCCTGGGCAACCACCGGCTGGCCGAGGAGGCGACGCTGCTGGGCACCGGGGTGCTCGCCGTCGGTACCGCGTACGAGGCGGCCGACGCCGCCGAGTGGTACGGCGGCGAGCTGCTGGTGCTCACCCCGTACCGGGTCGGCGAGGAGGTGCTCCCACTGCCGCACGCCCGGGTGATCCGGACGGTGGCCAGCGTGGAGGCGCTGCGCTCGCTGCACGGTGCCCGGGTGGTGCTGGAATGCATGACCACCATGCGCCGGCACGGCGTGAGCGCGGCCGACCTGCGCACCGTCGCCAACGAGCTGGAGGGCGTCGCCTTCGAGGGCCTGGCGCTGCACCTGCCGATGGACCGGCCGGACGGCTCCAGCCCGATCGAGGAGGTCGCGTACTGGGTGGACACCGCCCGGGCGGCCGGCATCCCGGTGCACACCGTGTTCGTCAGCCACCTCGGCGCGGCCGGCATGGACCAGCTGGCCCAGCGCTACCCGGAGACGGTCTTCCGCGCCCGGATCGGCACCCGGCTCTGGCTCGGCGACCACGCCGCACTGGAGGTCCGGGCCACCGTCCTGGACGTCACCCCGCTGCAGAAGGGCGACCGCTACGGCTACCGCCAGCACCCGGCGCCCTCCGACGGCCACATCCTGGTGGTCGCCGGCGGCACCGCGCACGGCATCGGCCTGGAGGCGCCCAAGTACCTCCAGAGCATGGGGGCGCGGGCCAAGGGCATCGCCCGGGCCGGCCTGGCGACCGTCAACAAGACCAAGTCGCCGTTCCACTGGGCCGGCAAGCAGCTGTGGTTCGCCGAGCCGCCGCACATGCAGGTCTCGCTGCTCTTCCTGGACGGGGAGACCAAGCCCCCGGCGATCGGCGAGGAGCTCGGTCTCCAGGTCCGGCACACCACCACGCACTTCGACCGCGTGGTGGACCGCTGACCCGCCAGGCCTTTCCGACCCGCCAGGCCTTTCCGACCGGCTAGGCCTTTTCGGCCGGCTCCGGCAGCTCGGGCTCGTTGAGCCACTGCTCGGGGCCGGCCGGCGCGTACCCGGCGTAGCTCTCCTCCTCGCGCAGCCGGCGGGCGGTGCCCAGCACGGACACGTCCGGGGCGTGGTCCAGCACCCCGCCGGAGGGGTCGTCGCTGCCGTCCCAGCGGACCGGGTCGCGGTCCGGGTGGAGGACGTCGCGGACCACCAGGGCGACCAGGTACAGCGTGCCCAGCAGGTGCAGCCCGATCGCGAAGTGGTACCAGCCCTCGCCGATCCCGTGCTGCTTGGAGCCGGTGACCAGGCCCAGGTGGGACCAGATGCCCAGGGTGTAGAGCACCTCGCAGGCCTGCCAGACCAGGAAGTCCCGCCAGCGCGGCCGGGCCAGCACCGCGAGCGGCAGCAGCCAGAGCGCGTACTGCGGCGAGTACACCTTGTTGACCAGCACGAACAGCGCGACCACCAGGAAGGCCAGCTGGGCGAAGCGCGGCCGGCGCGGGGCCGAGAAGCCGAGCCACGCTATGGCCAGGCAGCCCAGCACCATCAGCACGCCGATGTAGACGTCGAGGTCGGCCAGCCCGGCGCCCCGGCGCTGCATCAGGATCAGCCAGAACGAGCCGTAGTCCTCGCCGCGGTGCTTGCTGAACACGTAGAAGGTCGACCAGCCCCGCCAGTTGGCCAGCATGATCGGCAGGTTGACCACCAGCCAGGAGCCGACCGCGCCGCCCAGCATCACCCGGAACTCGCGCCACCGGCCGGCCCGCCAGCAGAGCACCAGCAGCGGGCCGATCAGCAGCAGCGGGTAGAGCTTGGCCGCGGTGGCCAGGCCGATGAAGACACCGGCCCAGCCCGGTCGGGCACCGCTCCACCAGGCCATCGCCACGGCGGCCAGGGCGACCGCGAGCAGGTCCCAGTTGACGGTGCCGTTGAGCAGCAGGACGGGGGCGAGCGCGAACAGCAGCGCGTCCCACGGACGGCGCCGGTGGGTGCGGGAGAGCGCCACCGCGGCGACCACCGCGCAGGCCATCAGCATCCCGGCGTTGATCGCCCAGAACCACTGCTCCTGGCTCTGCTGGTCCCCGCCGCCGGGCGTCAGCCAGGCCGCGACCTGCATGAACAGGCCGGTCAGCACCGGGTACTCCAGGTACTGGAGGTCCCCCGAGGAGCCCGGGACGCGGTCCACGTACGGGTGCAGCCCGGCCGCGAAGCCGCGTCCGGAGAACAGGTGCGGGATGTCGCTGTAGCAGGCGTGGATGTACTGCGGCGAGCCCGGCTGGAACCAGGCCTGCTCGTAGCAGGGCAGTTTCTGCACCATCCCGAGCACCGACACCACGATCACCGCGAGCGCCAGGAAGCGCGCCGGGACCCACCAGGAGACGCCGAGCAGCGCCCGGCGGCCCGGGGGCCCGCCGAACACCTCGCTGCCGGCCGCCGCCACCGGGTCCTCGTCGGCCGGCACGACCACGGTGTTGGCCGGCGGCGCGGCCGTGGCGACGGCTGCCGGGAGGGGCCCTGCGGCGGCGCCGGACCCGTCCGGCCCGGCGGTTTCGTCACGATCGCTCGACGTCATGCCGGACATCCTGCCGCACCCGTCCCGCCGGGACGAGGAGGACCCCGCAACGGTCTGTACCTCTGCGCCGCCGGCGGGCGCGGCGGCCGCGACGGAAACGGCGGTGGCGGCCCTCCGAGGAGGACCGCCACCGCCGTGGTTCCGGGTTCCGGGTTCCGCCCGGCCGGGGCTACTGCCCGGCCGCCCCGCCGCCCTGGAGACCGCCCGTGCTGCTCGGCGTCGGCTTGCCGCCGCCGGTCGGGCGTCCGCCACCGCCACCGTTGCCGCCGCCCGGCGGCGTGGTGTCCGTCGGTCCCGGCGGCTGCGTCGGGCAGCCGATCACCGGCAGACAGCTGTTGCCCGGGTTCGGCCTGGTGTGCGAGGGGGTCGGCTGGTCGCCGGGGCAGTCCACACCGGGCACGCAGGTCTGGGTGGGCTGCGGCTGCACGGGCGGCTGCGGCGCCTGCGTCTGGGCGGCCGGCGGGGCCGTCGGGCTGTCGGTCGTGGTCGGGGTCGTCGTCGCGCTGGCCGTGGACGGCGCGCCGGAGGAGTCGACCTCGGTGCCGACCGGCTGCGGGGTCGGGAAGTCCATCTTCTTCTCGTTGGCCAGTGCGGCCTTCATGTACCGGGTGAAGACATCGGTCGGGATGTCACCACCGTGGATGGACTCCTTGCCGCCGGTGCCGTTGAGCGACTGCCGCTCGTGCTTGGTCGGGTCCTCGCGCCACATCGCGACGCTGGTCGCCAGCTGCGGGGTGTAACCGACCCACCAGGCCGACTTGTTCTGGTCGGTGGTACCGGTCTTGCCGGCCACCGGGCGGCCCAGGTCCTTCGTCTTCTTACCGGTACCGTTCACCGCCACGTTCACCAGCGTGTCGGTGACGTTGTCGGCGACGGCCGGCTCCAGCGCGACCTTGGGCTCCTTCTTGCCGAAGCCCGGCCGCTCCACGCCGCTCACCTCGACCTTGGTGACCGAGTACGGCTCGGCCTCCTTGCCGCTGGCCGCCAGGGTGCCGTAGGCGGTGGCCATCCGGATCGGGCTGATGGTGGAGGTGCCGAGCGGGAAGGTCGCCGTCTTCGGGTCGGCGAGGCTCTCCTTCTTGATGCCCATCTGCACCGCGATGTCGGCCACGTTCTGGCCGCCGACGTCCTGGTTCAGCTGGACGAAGGGCACGTTGTACGAGTACTGCATGGCCATCCGCAGCGAGACGTAGCCGCGCTTGCCGGCGTCCTCGTTCTTCTGCCGGTAGGGCTTGCCGTCGTCGCCGATCACCAGCGAGCCGTCCGCCTTGCGGATCTCGGACATGTCGTCGGCCAGGTAGCGGCTGTCGGCGTTGATCCGCTTCGGCTTGCCCTTGTCGTCCTTCGCGGTCTGCACGCCGGTCTGCATCGCGGTGGCCAGCACGAAGGGCTTGAAGGTCGAGCCGACCTGGACGCCGGTGGCGTCGGCGTTGTTGTCGAAGTGGCCGTTCTCCACGCCGTCGCCGCCGTAGAGGGCGACGATCGCGCCGTCGCCGGGGCGGATGCTGGCGGAGCCGAACTGGATGTTGGTGTCGTTGTCCGGCCGCTTCTGCGGGTTGAGGTTCTCCGCCTTGACGGCGTCGACGGCGCTCTTCAGCGCGTCGACCTTGTCCTTCTCGAAGGTGGTGTAGATCTTCAGGCCGCCCCGGTCGATCATCTGCTGGGTGATCGTCTTGTCGGTGGCCATCACGTACTTGTTGGCGGTGTCGACCAGGTAGCTGATCTCACCGTTCATGTTGGAGTTGGGCTTCTGCGTGATCGGGTCCGGGAACGCGGTGCACTTGGCGCGCTCCTCCGGGGTGATGGCCTTGGTGTCCACCATCTGGTCCAGGATCCAGTTCCACCGGCCCTGGGCCCGGTCCTTGTTGGCCGGGTTGGTGGGGTCGTAGTACGCCGCACCCTTGAGCAGACCGGCCAGCATGGCGCTCTGACAGACGTTGAGGTCCTTGGCGTCCACCCCGTAGTACGCCTGGGCGGCCGCCTGGGCACCGTTCGCACCGCGGCCGAACCAGCTGGTGTTCAGGTAGCCGGTGAGGATCTCCGGCTTCTCCTTCTCCTGGTTGATCTTCAGCGTGATGAAGAACTCCCTCACCTTGCGGCTGAGGGTCTGCTCCTGGCTCAGGTAGGCGTTCTTCACGTACTGCTGGGTGATCGTCGAGGCGCCCTGGGTCTCACCGCCCTTCGCCATGTTCCAGACCGCGCGGAGCATGCCCTTGGGGTCGATGCCGCTGTCGGTCTTGAAGCTCTTGTTCTCCGCGGCGATGACGGCGTCCTGGAGGTGCGGACTGATGTCCTTGAGCTCGACGATCTGACGGTTGGTCTGGCCCTTGCGGGTCATCTCCGTGTTGTCGGCCCAGTAGTAGATCGTGTTCTGGTCCTTCACCAGATCGTTCAGCTTGGGGACCTCGGTGGTCTGGTACAGGTAGAACACCAGGCCCACGAAGCAGCCGAAGACCAGTACGAAGGCGCTCAGCCACTGCTTCCAGGACGGCAGCCAGCGCCGGACGCCGGTCTTGCCGAACCGCGGGTAGTCGATGAAGCGCTTCTTGCCGGGGCCGGCGGCCGCGGCGGCGGAGGCGGCCGCGGCGTCACCGCGCCGGCCACCCCCCTTGGCGCCCTTCTTCTGGGCGGCCTTGCGCATCTCCGCACGGGTCATCCGGGGCTGCTGTGCGGTCTCCCTGACCCCCGAGGGGCGTCGCCGACCGGCGCCGTCCGAGCGCAGCTCGTCGGGTCCCGGCCCCTCGCCCTGACGGCCACCGCCTCCCGGGGGCTGCTGCCCCTCACCGCCCGGGTTGGGCGTCCTTCGCCGTCGCTCGCTCATCTTCCAGCCACTCCTCGCCAGGCGTTTCCAGCCTGAAGGCAGGGTTCACGTCCGATGCCCGCCAACCGCCCTGATCCCGGAGGTGGTCCTCGTGCACACGCGACAGCGTACGCAGCACGGATATACAACTAATCGGACATCAGTTGCCAATGCCCGCAAAACGGCAACAGATCATTACAAGCCCGTTGCCAACACCAGCCGCGCGTCGGCTTGTGATCACATTCACGCGCGCCCCTCTTGCCCGTTCCGGGGGTCGGGTTTACTGTTCTCGATATATCGAGCCGATACATCGAAGCGGTATACCGCCGGATGCAGCGGCCGATCGGACACCGAGCGGGAGGAGGGCGGCGACAGTGGGCAGGCGCTCAGGAGTGCTGGAGTTCGCCGTCCTCGGGCTGCTCCACGACGCCCCGATGCACGGCTACGAGCTGCGCAAGCGGCTGAACATCCTGCTCGGGACGTTCCGGGCGCTCTCCTACGGGACGCTCTACCCCTGCCTGAAGAGCCTGGTCGCCCAGGGCTTCCTGGTCGAGGACAACCCCGACGTCGAGTACGTCCCGGCCACCGCGCTCAACGGCAAGCGGTCCAAGATCGTCTACCGGCTCTCCGGCGAAGGGAAGCAGCGCTTCGAGGAGCTGCTCGCCGACTCCGGCCCGGACGCCTGGGAGGACGAGCACTTCGGCGTGCACTTCGCCTTCTTCGGCCAGACCGACCGGGCCGTGCGGATGCGCGTCCTGGAGGGGCGCCGCAGCCGGCTGGAGGAGCGGCTGGAGCGGATGCGCAACTCGCTGGCCCGCGCCCGCGAGCGGTTCGACGACTACACCGTCGAACTCCAGCGGCACGGACTGGAGTCGGTGGAGCGCGAGGTCCGCTGGCTCAACGAGCTGATCGAGACCGAGCGGTCCAACCGCACCGGAAAGACCGGCCCCGACGCCGGCGGCAGCGCCGCCGGACCCCGCAAGACTTCGGACGGCCGTGGCCAGGAGACCGGGTCCCCGGACCCGTCCGGGCCACCGTACGACCGCCCGGGGCGCTCCGCCCAGGAGCGCTGACACCGCGCCAGCCCTGTGCCGCGCGGCAGGAATGGGCGCCTCGCGCCCGTGCACGCAGTCATCGAAGAAGCAGGACGAGTTCCGCCTACCCCGGCGGGCCTCATGAGATCACAGGGAGCAACCGGAATGGGTTCGGTTCGCGTAGCCATCGTGGGCGTGGGCAACTGCGCCGCGTCGCTGGTGCAGGGTGTCGAGTACTACAAGGACGCCGACCCGGCCGGCAAGGTCCCCGGGCTGATGCACGTCCAGTTCGGTGAGTACCACGTCCGCGACGTGGAGTTCGTCGCCGCCTTCGACGTCGACGCCAAGAAGGTCGGCTTCGACCTGGCCGACGCCATCGGCAACAGCGAGAACAACACCATCAAGATCTGCGACGTGCCGCCGACCGGCGTGACCGTCCAGCGCGGCCACACCCTCGACGGCCTGGGCAAGTACTACCTGGAGACCATCGAGGAGTCGGACGAGGCGCCGGTCGACGTCGTCCAGGTCCTCAAGGACCAGCAGGTCGACGTCCTCGTCTGCTACCTGCCCGTCGGTTCCGAGGACGCGGCCAAGTTCTACGCCCAGTGCGCCATCGACGCCAAGGTCGCCTTCGTGAACGCCCTGCCGGTGTTCATCGCGGGCACCAAGGAGTGGGCGGACAAGTTCACCGAGGCCGGCGTGCCGATCGTCGGTGACGACATCAAGTCCCAGGTCGGCGCGACCATCACGCACCGCGTGATGGCCAAGCTGTTCGAGGACCGCGGTGTCATCCTCGAGCGCACCATGCAGCTGAACGTCGGCGGCAACATGGACTTCAAGAACATGCTCGAGCGCGAGCGCCTGGAGTCCAAGAAGATCTCCAAGACCCAGGCCGTCACCTCACAGATCCGCGACCGCGAGCTGGGCGCCAAGAACGTCCACATCGGTCCCTCGGACTACGTGGCGTGGCTGGACGACCGCAAGTGGGCGTACGTCCGCCTCGAGGGTCGCGCGTTCGGCGACGTCCCGCTGAACCTGGAGTACAAGCTCGAGGTCTGGGACTCCCCGAACTCCGCCGGTGTCATCATCGACGCCGTGCGCGCCGCGAAGATCGCCAAGGACCGCGGCATCGGCGGCCCGATCCTGTCGGCCTCCTCGTACTTCATGAAGTCCCCGCCGGTGCAGTACTTCGACGACGAGGCCCGCGAGAACGTCGAGAAGTTCATCCGCGGCGAGGTCGAGCGCTGAGCGCAGCGAGGTTCGCGACTGTTGAGCGCTGAGCGCTGAGCGCAGCGAAGTTCGCGACTGTTCAGCGCTGAGCGCTGAGCGCCGCCAGCTCGCAGGAAGGGCCCGTGGTCTCCGGATCGCGGGCCCTTCACGTTCTCGCGGCCAATGTTTCACGTGAAACAGCGGCCGGTTCCATGGCACTCTGGGCGGGTGGCGATCACCGAGAACGGCAGCACCCACCAGTCCGCGCACCGCGCCACGCTCCTCGACCTGATGAAGGGCCGCGACTTCCGGCGGCTGCTGACCGCCCGGGTGCTCTCCCAGCTCTCGGACGGCGTCTTCCAGGTCTCGCTCGCCGCGTACGTGGTCTTCTCCCCCGAGAAGCAGTCCTCCCCCGCCGACATCGCCTCGGTGCTGGCCGTGATGCTGCTGCCGTTCTCGGTGATCGGCCCGTTCGCCGGTGTGCTGCTGGACCGCTGGCGCCGCCGCCAGGTGCTCTACTTCGGCAACCTGGCCCGCTTCGGACTGGGCCTGGGCACCGGCGCGCTGCTGCTGGCACAGGCCCCGACCTGGCTGTTCTTCGCCTCGGCCCTGCTGGTCACCGCGCTCAACCGGTTCATCCTGGCCGGCCTGTCCGCCGCCCTGCCCCGGGTGGTGGAGCAGGACCAGCTGGTCACCGCCAACGCCCTCTCCCCCACCCTCGGGACGGTCGCCGCCGCCTCCGGCGGGGGCATCGGCTTCGCGCTGCACCAGCTGATGGCCCCCGGGCCGAAGGCCGACGCCGCCCTGGTCACGGTCGCCGCACTGCTCTACCTGTCGGCCGCGCTGGCCGCCCGGCGGATGGACCGCGACCTGCTCGGCCCGGAGCAGCACCGGGACCGCCCGGGGCTCGGCCAGGCGCTGGTCCGGGCCGCCGTCGAACTCGGCGCCGCGGTGCGCCACCTGGTCCGGGACTGCCGGCCCGCCGTGCACGCGCTGGCCGCCGTCACCGCGGCCCGGTTCTGCTACGGCGTGCTGATCGTGGTGGTGGTGATGCTCGCCCGGTACACCTTCAACGACCCGACCGACAGCGCGGCTGGGCTGGTCACCCTCGGCCAGGCGGTCGGCCTGTCCGCCGCCGGGTTCTTCGTCGCCGCGCTGGTCAGCCCCTGGTGCACTCGTCGGCTGGGCCTGGCCGGGTGGATGACGGCCTGCCTGGTCGCCCCGGTGGTCTTCGTCCCGGCGCTGGGCCTGAGCTTCACCCTGGTGCCCTGCCTGCTCGCCGCCCTGCTGCTCGGGGTGGTCACCCAGGGCACCAAGATCTGCGCCGACACGGCGGTCCAGGAGTCGGTCGAGGACGAGTACCGCGGCCGGGTCTTCGCCATCTACGACGTGCTGTTCAACGTCGCCTTCGTGGCCGCCGCCCTGGTCACCGCGCTGGTGCTGCCGCTGTCCGGCCGCTCGGTCGCGGTGGTGCTCGGGGTCGCCGGGGTATACGCGCTGACGGCGGTCCTCTACCTGCGCTCCGCCCGCCGGAGTCCCCTCCCCCGCTGACCAGGCCTCCTGGAAACCCGCGGGGCTCGGGGCCGACGGCGTCCGACCGACTCGCTAAGGTACTCGAACCTGTCGTAGCGACAGAACTCTGTCTCGGGGGACGAACTGATGAGCACACCGCCCAATCCGTACGGGCCGCCCTCGTCGGCCCCGGTGGGCCCGCCCGCAGCACCGCCGTACGGGGCACCCGTCCCCCCGCCGGCCGCGCCGTACGGGCCGCCGCCGGCCTACGGACAGCCCGCGCCGCCGCCCCCGCCCGGCTTCGGCCCGCCGCCCGCCTACGGGCAGCAGCCGAACGGCCAACCGCCGTACGGGCAGCAGCCGTACGGACAGCAGCCGTACGGGCAGCCGGCCCCCGGGCCGTACGGGCAGCAGCCGCCCTCCGGACCGTACGGCTACCCGCAGCCCGCGCCGCCGGTGCAGCCCGCGCCGGCCGCCAAGCGCGGCATCCGCTCCAAGCTGCGGATCGTCGGGGTGGTCGGCGGCTGCCTGGCGCTGGCGGTGGGCTACTTCGTGGCCGGGCCGAGCGTCAGCAGCGCCAAGGCCGGCGACTGTGTGCACGCCAGCGGCTCCCGAGACGTCGAGATCGTCAAGTGCACTGACACCAAAGCGAATTACCGAGTGCTGTCGAAGTTCGAGGGCACCACGGACGTGACCCGCTGCCAGCAGACGCCGCAGACCACGAGCGCCGTCTCGGGCAAGAGCGGCCGCCGCTGGAACAAGAAGCGGTACGTGCTCTGCCTCGGCCCGCTGGCGCCCGCCACCACCGGCGTCCCGCCGGTGAAGAAGTCCTGAACTCTTCCGCCCTTCCTTTCCCGGGGGACCCCTTGTCCGTTCCGCCTCCGCCCCAGATGCCGTACGGCCCGCCACCGGGCGACGGCAACCCGTACGCCTCCGGCGGTTCCTACGGCGCCCCGCCGCCGCCCCCGCCGCCGCCGCCCGGGTACGGCTACCCGAGCGCGCCGCCGCCGCCCGAGCAGCCGTACGGCGTCCAGCCCCCGCCCGGCGGTTACGGCTACGGGTACCCGCCGCCGCCCCCGATGGACGGGACCACCTGCCGGTTCTGCGGCGGCTACCCCGCGGTCAACGCCACCGTCCGCGGCCACCAGGGCCTGATCATCGCCTACCGGATGCTGCGGATGACCGGCCCGTTCTGCCGCACCTGCGGAACGGCGACGGTGCGCGACATGTCGGCCCGGACGCTGGTCCAGGGCTGGTGGAGCCTGGTGTCCTGGCTGCTGACCCCGATCACGCTGCTGCTGAACCTCGGCCCGCACAACAAGTTCAAGCGGCTGCAGCCGCCCGTCCCGGGCAGCCACGGCCCGCAGCTGAACCCGGGCGTCCCGCTGACCAGCCGGCCGCACATCGCGATGCTGCTGGTGCCGGTCTCGCTGGTGGCCGCGGTGACCCTGGCCGCCACCGGCGTGCTCGGCCCCGGGAAGACCGACCCGGCCGCCGACCCGACGCCGACCCCGACCCGGCTGACCCTCTCGCCCACGCCGCCGCCGGTCATCCCCTCGCCGACCTACACGCTGCCGGCGCCGACGCTCACCCTCCCGCCGGTCAGCACCCCGACCGACTCGGACAGCAAGGTGGACGCGGCCGGGGTCGGCGACTGCCTGTACAACGCGAACGGCACCAACCAGACCAACGACACCCACCCGAAGATCACCGTGGTGCCCTGCACCGACGCCAAGGCGCAGTACAAGGTCGTCTACAAGTACCTCGCCACCTCCGACGAGAAGTCCTGCGAGAAGCAGCCGAAGTCGGACAGCTGGTACACCAGCAAGCACCCGAGCTTCCCGGCCCTGGACTACGTGCTCTGCATGAAGCAGATCAAGTAGCCCGGTACGGAGGAGGGGTGGCCCCGGCGCTCGGCCGGGGCCACCCCTCTCGTCGTACCCGGAGCTCCCGTGGCGCCGTCGCGCCGTCCGGAGCCGGGCTCAGCCCTGCTGCTCGGCCCACCAGGCCCGCAGCGCCCCGACCGCCTCGTCGTGCTCCATCGGGCCGTGCTCCAGCCGGAGTTCGAGCATGTGCTTGTACGCCTTGCCGACCTGCGGGCCGGGCTTGAGGCCGAGCAGCTCCATGATCTGGTTGCCGTCCAGCGCCGGGCGGACGGCGTCCAGCTGCTCCTGCTCCTTCAGCTCGCCGATCCGGGTCTCCAGGCCGTCGTAGGTGCGGGAGAGCGCGGCCGCCTTCTTCTTGTTGCGGGTGGTGCAGTCGGAGCGGGTCAGCTTGTGCAGGCGCTCCAGCAGCGGCCCGGCGTCGGTGATGTAGCGGCGCACCGCGGAGTCGGTCCACTCGCCGCCGCCGTAGCCGTGGAAGCGCAGGTGCAGCTCGACCAGGCGCGAGACGTCCTCGGTGAGCTCCTTGGAGTACTTGAGCTCGCGCATCCGCTTGCGGGTCATCTTGGCGCCGACCATCTCGTGGTGGTGGAAGGAGACCCGGCCGTCCGACTCGAAGCGGCGGGTGCGCGGCTTGCCGATGTCGTGCAGCAGCGCGGCCAGCCGCAGGGTGAGGTCCGGGCCGTCCTGCTCCAGGTCGATGGCCTGCTCCAGGACGGTCAGCGAGTGCTCGTAGACGTCCTTGTGCCGGTGGTGCTCGTCCCGCTCCAGCCGCAGCGCGGGCAGCTCCGGCAGCACGTACCCGGCCAGGCCGGTGTCGACCAGCAGCCGCAGGCCCTTCACCGGGTGCTTGGCCAGCAGCAGCTTGTTCAGCTCGGCCTGGATCCGCTCGGCGGAGACGATGGTGAGCCGCTCGGCCATCGCGGTCATCGCGGCGACCACCTCGGGCGCCGGGTCGAAGTCCAGCTGGGCGGCGAAGCGGGCGGCCCGCATCATCCGCAGCGGGTCGTCGGAGAAGGACTCCTCGGGGGTGGCGGGGGTGCGCAGCACCCGGGCCTCCAGGTCCTCCAGGCCGTGGTGCGGGTCGACGAAGCCGCGGCCGGGCAGGTCGACGGCCATCGCGTTGACCGTGAAGTCCCGGCGGACCAGGTCCTCCCCGATGGTGTCGCCGTAGCTGACCTCGGGCTTGCGCGAGGTGCGGTCGTACGCCTCGGAGCGGTAGGTGGTGATCTCGATCAGGAAGGAGCCCTCGGGGGTGTCCTTGCGGGCGCCGACCGTGCCGAAGGCGATGCCGACGTCCCAGACCGCGTCCGCCCAGCCCTTGACCAGCTTGAGCACCTGCTGCGGACGGGCGTCGGTGGTGAAGTCCAGGTCGTTGCCGAGCCGGCCGAGCAGCGCGTCCCGGACGGACCCGCCGACCAGCGCCAGCCGGTGACCGGCCGCCTGGAACCGGCGGGCGATCTCGTCGGCGACCGGCGACACCCGCAGCAGCTCTTGGAGGCCGAGCGTCTGGGCCTCGCTCAGCCCTGGGACGACCTGGACGTCGGTGCTGGAACGGTCGGTGCGCGCGGTGGGCTCATTGGCAGTGGACACGGCTCACAAGGGTACGTGCCCCGACAGGTCAACCGCCCGCGCGTTCTGGGCGTCTCACCCCACAGCCCGCAACACTGCGCCGCGGGCTGCATCGTTACCATGCCGGTGGACGAGTCTCGGGCACCGGACAGGGGATGCGGTGCCGCGCGCCGCCGCCGTCCGCGGGATCCCCGTGGCAGCGGTGCGGCGACGGCGTCGGGCGAAGAGCTCCACCAGAGTCAAGCGAAGACCGTCGGGCGGACCGCGCCGGACGGACAGCATCAGCAGCGAACGATCGAGAACGGCGAGGGCGAAGCGAGTGAGTGAGCCGGCACGGCACTCGGGCCTGGGGGCGCACCGACAGCCTGGACGGGCCGAGCGCCCCGCCGGGGGGCGCCATCCGGCCCGCCGGGCGCGCCGTGCGGGCCAGCGCCTGGCCGCCGCCTGCGCGGCCGCCCTGACCCTCTTCACGGCCTCCCCGGCCGGTGCGCTGCCCGCCGGCGGCAACGTCCGGCCGGCCGGCGACTCCACCGCCACGGCCGAGTACCCGGTGGTGATGACCATCGACACGCTGAACCCGCAGGTGGCCGCCCCGGGCGGGATCGTGACGATCACCGGCCAGGTCACCAACGCCGGCAAGTCGGCGATCAAGGGCGCCCACGCGGCCGTCCGCAAGCCGTACTCCGGCAAACCGCTGGACCGGCGCAGCGACCTGGCCAACGTGGCCGACCGCTCCACGCCGGACAGCAAGGACGGCGTGGAGCTGGACAGCCCGCAGTACGCCCTGCCGGAGCTGAACCCGGGGCAGAGCCAGCCGTACACCCTGAGCGTCGCGGTGAGCGACCTCGGCTTCTCCGCGAGCGGCGCGTACGAGCTCGCGGTGGACGCCTGGGGCGGGACCGGCGACAACCCGCGCGACCGCGCCCTGGGCATCGCCCGGACCTTCCTGCCGTACAACCCGGGCGGCGCCGAGGCGCAGCCGACGAAGGTCGCCACGATCTGGCCGCTGGTGCACGCGCCGGTGCTGGCCGCCCAGACCACCGCCGACAACAGCGACCAGCCGACCCCGGTGCTGCGCGACGACAGCCTGGCCGGCGAGTTCGCCCCGGGCGGCCGGCTGTACGAGCTGGTCGACACCGGCGCGAAGCTGAACGGCCTGACCTGGGTGATCGACCCGGACCTGCTGGACGCCGCGCTCGCGATGACCAAGCCCTACCGGGTGCAGAAGCCGGGCACCGAGGCCGCGGGCAAGTCCGCCAAGGACGACAACACCGTCCAGGTCCCCGCCTCGGCCGCCGCCGTCGCCTGGCTGGACAAGCTGCGGGCCGCCGTCGCCAAGCCGGGCAGCCAGGTGGTCTCGCTGCCGTACGCCGACCCGGACCTCGCCTCGATCGCCCACAACGGCTCCGACCTGGCCGGGATGACCACCGCACTGAGCAAGGCGTCCACCGCCGGCCGGCTGACCGTCGAGGGCCGGCTCTCCGTGGACACCCGCTCGGACGTCGCCTGGCCGTACCGGGGCTACCTCGACCAGCAGATCGCCGCCCTCGCCCAGCAGTCCGGCAACGGGCTGGTGCTGGTCGACGGCGCGAGCATGCCGGAGCCGGACTCGCTCACCTACACCCCGACCGCGGTCCGCCCGATCGGCGGCGGGCAGAGCGCCGTGGTGGCCGACGAGACCGTCTCCGCACTCTTCGACAAGGACCTGAGCAGCCCGCAGGCGCAGACCGACGCCACCCAGCGCTTCCTCGCCGAGACCTTCGCGATCACCCACGAGCAGCCGCAGAACCAGCGCGGGCTGCTCGTCCTGCCGCCCCGCGAGCTGAGCACCGCCGGCGCCAAGGCGCTGGCGAACGCCCTCCAGACGGCGGACGGCAAGTGGATCTCCTCGGTCAAGCTGGACGCGGTGGCCCAGTCCGCGGCCGACCCGAAGGCCAACACCGCCGTCCCGGCGCCCACCGACTACCCGACCCAGATCCGCGCCTCGGAGCTGCCGGCGGCCGACCTGAGCCGCACCGACGACATCCAGCACGACCTGGACACCCTGATGCGGGTGCTCACCCTGCCGCAGCGGGTGCGCGGCCCGTTCAGCGCCGCGATGGTCCGCTCGCTGTCCACCGAGTGGCGCAGCCAGCCGCCGGCCGGGAGCACCTACCGGGCCGGCGTCACGGGGTACCTGAAGGAGCTGACCAAGGCCGTCCAGGTGCCGAGGAAGAACGTGGTCACCCTGGCCGGCGAGTCCGGCCTGCTCCAGGTCAGCGTCCGCAACGACCTGACCCAGACGGTCACCAACCTGAAGCTGGTGCTCACCTCGGCCCAGCCGAACAGGCTGCGGGTGAGCAAGGAGGAGGAGCTGGTCCTCCCGGCCTCGCAGAGCGTGACGCTGCGCTTCAACGCCGAGGCGCACAACAACGGGCCGGTCGCGATGACCGCCCAGCTGTGGACCACCGGCCCCGACTCCCGGCCGTACGGCGAGGCGCAGAAGTTCACGGTGGAGGTCACCTCGGTGACCAACGGCGTACTGTACGTCTTCGCGGGCGCCGGCGTCCTGCTGCTGCTGGCCGCGCTGCGCTTCGTGCGCCAGCGCAAGCGCCTCGGCGGGCAGCCGCACGAGGACGGCGACCAGCCGGTCGGCGACGCCCCGCTCGGGGACGCCCCGGCCGCGGGCGGCGCCGCGGCGGCGGAGCCCGCCCCGCGGGCCCCGGCGGAGGACACCGCGGAGGGGGCCCCGGCGGCGGACGGGACCGGCGGGACGGACGACACCCCTGGTGACGGTCCCGCGCAGACACCGCGTGGCAGCAGCCCGGATGGCCGGGATCGGGCCGCCGGTGATGAGAAGGTTGGTCCTTGATACCGCCGACCCCCTGCCTTGCCGGGCCGGCCTCCCCCCACGACAGCGAAGAGGTGACATGACCGGGCGCAGCGAGGAGCGGCCGTCGGGCCGCGGTGAGAGCCGGCCGGGCGCCGAGTCGCCGTCCGGCGACTGGTACGTGGCCGACACCTACGCCCAGGACCCGTACGCGGTGGACGCGTACGGGAACCCCCAGGACGGCCAGGACCCGTACGGTCTGCGGGCCGGTCGGCCCGCCGCGCCCCAGCCGCCGGCCGCCGCGTACGACGTGCCGCCGCAGCTGCCGCCGCAGGGCGTCGGCTACCCGACGCCGGTGCCGCCGACCCCGTACCAGGCCCCGGAGCACTTCGGGGCCCCGGTACCGCCGGTGCAGCCCGGCTGGGACACCCCGGTGCAGCCCGCCTGGCCGCAGGAGCCGGCCCCGGCGCAGGCCGCCGGCGGCCACTGGGGCGGCGTCGAGCAGCCCCGGCAGCAGTGGCAGCCCGGCCCGGCGCACTCCGCCTGGGACACCGAGACCACCGAGTACGTCGGGGTGGACGGCCTGTTCGGCGGCCGCGAGGCGCAGGCCGCGGTCCAGCCGCCGGTCCCGCAGCCCGCCCCGGCCCCCCAGCCCGGCCCGCCGCCCGGCCCCGCGCCGTACCCGCCGATGGGCGGCCACCCGGGGCAGCCCCCGTACGGCGCCGCTCCGGGCGGGCAGCAGCACTTCGTGCCGCCGATCGAGTTCGACCCGCCGCTCTCCGAGGCGGAGGCCACCATGCAGGTGGCCGCCGTCGCGGTGCCCCCGGCGGTCGAGCCGCTGGCGGACATCGTCGCCGAGGAGCGGGCCGCCGAGCAGACGCCCGCCCCCGCCGCCGAGCCCGGCAAGGCGGCCGGCGGCGGCAAGGTCTCCAGCCTGCTGAACTCCAGCGCGATCATGGCGGCCGGCACCCTGGTCTCCCGCGGCACCGGCTTCGTCCGGACCATGGTGATCACCGCGGCCATCGGCGTCGGCATCATGGGTGACTCGTACAACGCCGCGAACACCCTGCCGACCCTGCTGTACATCCTGATCGGCGGCGGCGCGCTGAACGCGGTCTTCGTGCCGCAGCTGGTGCGCAGCATGAAGAACGACGAGGACGGCGGCACCGCGTACGCCAACCGGCTGCTCACCCTGGTGATGGTCGGGCTCGGCGGCGTGGTCTTCCTGGCGGTGCTCGGGGCACCCGTGCTGGTGCGGCTGATCGCCCAGCCGATGATGGCCAACCCGGAGCGCGCCGAGACCACGGTGGCGATGGCCCGCTACTGCCTGCCGACCATCTTCTTCATGGGCATCCACGTGGTGATGGGCCAGATCCTCAACGCCCGCGGCCGCTTCGGCGCGATGATGTGGACGCCGGTCCTGAACAACATCGTGGTGATCTTCACCTTCTCCGCCTACATCTGGGTCTACGGCGGGTTCGGCACCACCCAGGTCACCCCGGAGGGCATCTCCCCCGAGGGCGTGCGGCTGCTCGGCCTCGGCACCCTGATCGGTCTGGGCGTCCAGTCGCTGGCGATGATCCCGTACCTGCGGGCCGCCGGGTTCCGCTTCCGGCCCCGCTTCGACTGGCGCGGCCACGGCCTGGGCAAGGCCGCCCGGCTGGCCAAGTGGACGTTCTTCTTCGTGCTCGCCAACCAGGCCGGCTACCTGGTGATCACCCAGCTGTCCACCAAGGCGGGCGCCGCCGCGGCGGCGGCCGGCCACAACGGCGTCGGCCTGGCCGCGTTCTCCAACGCGCTGCTGATCTGGCAGCTCCCGCAGGCCGTGATCACCGTCTCGATCATGAGCGCGGTGCTCCCCCGGCTCTCCCGGGCGGCGGCCGACGAGGACGCCGGTGCCGTGCGCGACGACATCTCCTACGGTCTGCGCACCACCGCGGTGGCGGTCGTCCCGGCGGCCTTCCTGTTCCTGTCGCTCGGCCCGGTGGTCGGCCGGGCGATCTACGCGATCGGCGGCAACGACACCGTCCTGAACGACGCCACCAACGTCGGTCTGATGCTCTCCGCGTTCGCGCTGGGCCTGATCCCGTACTCCGCCCAGTACGTGATGCTGCGCGGCTTCTACGCCTACGAGGACACCCGGACGCCGTTCTACAACACCGTCTGGGTCGCCGCCTGCCAGGCCGGCTTCGCGCTGCTGTGCTGGCTGGTGCTGCCCTCCGAGTGGACGGTGACCGGCCTCGCCTTCGGCTACGGCCTGGCCTACGCCATCGGGGTGATGGTCGCGATGCCGAAGCTGAAGAAGCGGATCGGCGGGCTGGACACCAAGCGGATCGGCCGGACGTACAGCCGGCTGGCCGCCGCCTGCGTCCCGGCCGCCCTGGTCGGCCTCGGCACCAGCCTGGGCGTCCAGCAGGTGCTCGGCGGCTGGCCGGGCAGCGTGGCGGCCCTGGTCGTGGCCGGCGGCCTCCAGCTGGCGGTCTTCGTGCTCATCGCGAAGCGCCTGCGGATCGAGGAGCTGAACTCCATGCTGGGCATGGTCCGCGGCCGACTGGGCCGCTGACCGCCCGACCACCGGCCGGACGAGCGGGCGCCCTGACCGGGCGTCAACCGGAGCAGAAGGCTCCTCCGCTCGTCCGGCCGAGTGCTGGGCCACCGGTTGGTTCGGGTCCGCCCGACCGCCGGATGGCGACCAGGTGTCGGATCTGCACCACATCTCTCCACCCGTATGCAACCGAGCGGACGTCTCAGCGGTCGTACCCGGTGGAGAAGAGTGGGCACAATTGTCCTGGAGCACAGGGCCGCCGACCCTAGGGCTCCAGCGACTCTCTCAAGCCGCGGCGACACAAGGGGAGGCAGGACCACGGTGGCTGATGGCACCAAGGCGGTCGTCGACACGTCAGCAGCTGACGCGGCGACGGACGAGGCCGCGCTGGCCGCGGCGATCGACGAGCTCGCGGGCTCGGACGACGCCGGCGAGAGCACCTCCGCGGACGCCCGCGAGGGCGCCCCCGCCGCCCCCACCGCTGCCGCCGCCCCCGGGCGCCCCGACGCGGACGAGAACACCGACCAGGACGGGGAGAAGGGCCGGGGCGAGGAGCGGGACCGCGACGACGTGCCGGCCGCGGGCCCGGAGCCCGCCGCCGGCGAGGAGACCTCGGAGATCACCGCCCCGCTCTCGGTCCAGGAGCTGCGCGCCGAACTGGCCGCCGGGTCCCCCCGGAAGAAGCCCGCCCCCGAGCCCACCCGCCCCGCGCGCCGCCCAACCGACCCGCAGCCCACGGTCGACCCGCGCGACACCGCCACCCTCCCGCGCACCCTCCCCGCCCCGCAGCGCCGCAGCGGGGACATGATCGGCCACCGGTACCGGCTGGAGGAGTGCATCTCCCAGACCGAGACCTTCAGCAGCTGGCGCGCCGTCGACGAGAAGCTGCGCCGGGCGGTCGGCGTCCACCTGATGGCCTCCGGCCACCAGCGGGCCCGCAAGGTGCTGGCCGCGGCCAAGTCCGCCGCGCTGCTCGGCGACCCGCGCTTCGTCCAGGTGCTGGACGCCGTCCACGAGGGCGAGCTGGTCTACGTCGTGCGGGAGTGGCTGCCGCACTCCTCCGACCTGGCCAGGCTGCTCGCCAACGGCCCGATGGAGCCGCACGAGGCGTACCAGATGGTCCGCCAGGTCGCCGACGCCGTCGCGGCCGCCCACCGGCGCGGCCAGGCCCACCTGCGGCTCACCCCGCGCTGCGTGCTGCGCACCGACAGCGGCCAGTACCGGATCAACGGCATCGCGGTGGACGCCGCCCTGCGCGGGCTGCCCGCCGAGGACGCCGAGGACGCCCAGCGGGCCGACACCCGCGCGATCGGCGCACTGCTGTTCGCCGCGCTCACCCACCGCTGGCCGTACCCGGAGGACCGCTACGACCTCCAAGGCCTGCCCAAGGGCCTCCAGAACGCCGCGCCGGACCAGGTCCGCGCCGGGGTCCACAAGGGCCTGTCCGAGCTCGCCGCGCGGGCCCTGTTCGACCAGCCGCCGCACCACGCCCAGCCGATCACCACCCCGGAGGAACTGGTCCGGGCGATCGCCAAGCTGCCCAAGATCCGCCAGCCCGCGCCGGAGCTGCCCGCCTTCCCGGCCCCGCCCCGGCACAACACCCACGCGCTGCCCACCGCGCCCAACCCGACCCGGGTCGCCGACACCACCGTCTCCCCGCTGCCGGCCTCCTCCCGCCCGGCCCCCTCCCGGCGCACCCGCACCCGGCGGCGGCTGCGCCGGGTGGTCAAGGCCACCGCGTGGACGGTCGCGCTGGGCGCGATCGGCGTCGCCTCCTGGCAGTTCGTCGACAGCCTGCGCCACACCGGGGCGGCCACCGCGTCCCCGCTGACCTCGGCCAGCAGCACCGCGCCGAGCCCCCAGGCGAGCACCCACAACCCGGTGTCGATCGCCATCAAGGAGGCGCAGTCGTACAACCCGCTGGGCGACGGGCCCGAGGGCACCGAGAGCATCGGGAAGGCGATCGACAACGACGCGAACACCTCCTGGACCACCGGCTGGTACGTCGACCAGCTCGGGCCCAAGCCGCCCGCGCTCAAGTCCGGCACCGGTCTGCTGATCGACCTCGGCTCACCGCAGCCGGTCTCCTCGGTGAGCGTCCTGTTCTCCGGCGGCGAGCAGTCCGCGGAGCTGCGGGTGCCCACCGCGGCCGCCGCCGGCAACCCGCTGCAGGCCAAGCCGGACGCCTTCACCGTCGTGGGCAAGAAGACCGGGACCAATGTCGAGTACACCCTCGACTCCCCGACCACCACGCGGTACCTCTTGATCTGGCTGACCGGTCTGGCGAAGGATGCCGACGGCAAGTACCGGGGCCACGTCGCCGAGGTCAAGGTCTCCGGCTGACCCGGGGCGGACGGCCCCGGCACGACGGCACGACGGCAGAGGGGGTGACGGTGGCGGACGACGACGCGGCGCTGCTCGCCCGGCACGTCGCCGGCGACCCGGCGGCCTTCGGCCTGCTGGTGGACCGCCACCGCGACCGGCTCTGGGCGGTCGCCCTGCGCACCCTGGGCGACCGCGAGGAGGCCGCCGACGCCCTCCAGGACGCCCTGGTGTCCGCCTTCCGCGCCGCCGCCGGCTTCCAGGGCCGCTCGGCGGTCACCACCTGGCTGCACCGGATCGTGGTCAACGCCTGCCTGGACCGCGCCCGGCGCAGCGCCACCCGGCGCACCACCCCGCTCGACGAGGACCCGCAGCGGCTGGACACCCTGGTCGGCTCCGCCGAGCCGGCCGACTCCCCGGTGGTCCGGGCCGAGCTGCACCGGGAGCTGACCGCGGCGCTCGCCGAACTGCCCGCCGAACAGCGGGCCGCCCTGGTGCTGGTCGACATGCAGGGCTACCCGGTGGCCGAGGCCGCCGAGCTGCTGGGCGTCCCGGTGGGCACGGTGAAGAGCCGCTGCGCACGCGGCCGGGCCCGGCTCCTCCCCCTGGTCCGGCACCTGCGCGAGCCCGATGTTTCACGTGAAACACCGCCCGCCCCCGGCTCGGCCCCGCCGCGCCGGGACGCCCCCGGGAACCCGAAGCGCCCCGGCTCCGTCACAGGGACGGGGCCGAGCACCGGCACAGGGACGGGGCAGAGCACCGGTCGGACGATGCTGGAAGGAGACGTGAGCACCCGATGAACGCCCATCCCTCCTTCCCCGACCCCGCCGACGACCACCCCCCGGTCGAGCAGCTGGCCGACCTCGCCGAGGGCCTGGTCGACTCCCCTTCCACCGTCGAGGCGCTGCGGCGGCACCTGGACGGCTGCGCCGAGTGCCGGGAGACCGTCGACGCGCTCGCCGAGGTCCGGGCCCTGCTCGGCGACGTCGAGACCCCGCCGATGCCGGCCGACGTCGCCGCCCGGCTGGACGCGGCACTCGCCGAGGCCGTCGCCGAAGCCACCGAAGCCGTCGGGAGCGCCGGCGAGGCCGTCGAGCGGCCGCAGGGGGCCCCCGCGGCCGACCGTCGACCCGAGGCCCCGGCCCGACCCGTACGCACCGCCACGGCGCCCCTCACGCCGTCCTCCGCCCCGCTCTCCAGGCCCGCGGGGCGTCCCGCCGGCCGGTCCGGCCCGGCCGCCGGCCCCGGCCGCCCCCGGCGGCGGCGGTTCGCCCTGCTGATCGGCACGGCCGCCGCCCTGGCCGCCCTCGGGCTCGGCGGGGCGCTGCTGCTGCAGCCCGACGACCGGTCCGGCACGGTGACGGCCAGCGCGGGCGGCGCCCCGACCGCCACCGCCGACAGCCACGACGCCCGGGCCCCGCACACGGCCGCCGGCACCGACTACCGCGAGGACGAACTCGCCACCCAGGTCCAGCGGTTGCTGGCCCGCTCGGAGAACGTCCCGGGGCTGCGGGCCACCGGGCCCGCCATGTCCGAGGGCGCCCTGCCCGCCGCCGGCGGCCGGCCGGAGTCCGACCCGTCCTCCCCCACCGGCTCCCCCACCGCGCCGGGCTGCCCGGCCCCGGCCTCCGGCACCCCGCTGGCCACCGACCGGGGCACCTTCCAGGGCGCCCCGGTGGACGTCCTGGTCTACCCGCTGCCCGGCCGGCCCGGTTTCGTCGACGTCTACCTGCGCTCCCCCGACTGCGGCCCGACCGTCCTGCACCAGGCCGTTCCCAGCCACTGACCGGCGGTTTCCATGCGATCCACGCCAACTCCGCCACGCCGCTTCCGGACTTCGGGCGGCTGGTACTGATCCGCCTGGGAATGCGAGACACTGGTCAGTCGTTGTCCCGGGCGGCGGAGCAGGACCGCCCTCCCCGCAGCAAACGCGGGTCGCGATGCGAACCAGGAGAAGCAGTGAGCGACGTCCGTAACGTGATCATCATCGGTTCCGGCCCGGCCGGGTACACGGCCGCGCTCTACACGGCCCGTGCCTCCCTCAAGCCGCTGGTCTTCGAGGGGGCCGTCACCGCCGGTGGCGCGCTCATGAACACCACCGAGGTCGAGAACTTCCCGGGCTTCCGGGACGGCGTCATGGGCCCCGAGCTGATGGACAACATGCGCGCCCAGGCCGAGAAGTTCGGCGCCGAGCTGATCCCCGACGACATCGTCGCGGTCGACCTCACCGGTGACGTCAAGACCGTCACCGACTCCGAGGGCAACGTGCACAAGGCGCGCGCCGTGATCGTCACCACCGGCTCCCAGCACCGCAAGCTCGGCCTGCCGAACGAGGACAAGCTCTCCGGCCGCGGCGTCTCCTGGTGCGCGACCTGCGACG
Organism: Kitasatospora sp. NPDC001225; assembly: GCF_053597855.1. Lineage (NCBI taxonomy): Bacteria > Bacillati > Actinomycetota > Actinomycetes > Kitasatosporales > Streptomycetaceae > Kitasatospora > Kitasatospora sp. NPDC001225. The sequence continues at coordinate 20,598 of NZ_JBSFJC010000001.1, read as the reverse complement.
GCTTCTTCTTCCGCGACCAGGACATCGCGGTGGTCGGCGGCGGCGACACCGCGCTGGAGGAGGCGACCTTCCTCTCCCGCTTCGCCAAGAGCGTCACGATCATCCACCGCCGGGACTCCCTGCGCGCCTCCAAGGCGATGCAGGAGCGCGCCTTCGCCGACCCGAAGATCCGCTTCGAGTGGGACAGCGCGGTCGAGGCCATCCACGGCGACCCGAAGCTGACCGGCGTCACCCTGCGCGACACCACCACCGGCGAGACCCGCGAGCTGGCCGTCACCGGCCTGTTCATCGCGATCGGCCACGACCCGCGCACCGAGCTCTTCAAGGGCCAGCTGGACCTCGACGCCGAGGGCTACCTCAAGGTCGACGCCCCCTCGACCCGGACCAACGTCGACGGCGTGTTCGGTGCCGGTGACGTCGTCGACCACACCTACCGCCAGGCCATCACCGCCGCCGGCACCGGCTGCTCCTCCGCCCTGGACGCCGAGCGCTACCTGGCCGCGCTGGACGACCTGGAGACCAAGGCCGCCGCCGTCGCGGTCTGAGCCTTCCCGTTCCACCCGCGGGGGTGTTCCACGTGAAACACCCCCGCCCCGGCCGGGCAGAAACAGAACGGGCCCACCCGTTGTTCTCCTGGCAGCAGCCCCCTCCGTCCGAACCCCGAGGAGTTCCCGTGGCCGGCGCCACCACCACAGTCACCGACGCGACGTTCGAGAAGGACGTCCTCGAGAGCGAGAAGCCCGTACTGGTCGACTTCTGGGCCACCTGGTGCGGCCCGTGCCGCCAGGTCGCCCCGGTCCTGGAGGACATCGCGGCCGAGCACGGCGACAAGCTGACCATCGCCAAGCTCGACGTGGACGCCAACCAGGCGACCGCCGCCAAGTACGGCGTCATCTCGATCCCGACCCTGATCGTCTACCAGGGCGGCGAGCCGGTGAAGTCCATCACCGGTGCCCGTCCGAAGGCCGCGCTGCTGCGCGAGCTGGCCGACTTCATCTAGGTCTTCCGGTCGTCGACCGCGCGGAGGCGGGGCTCCCCTCGGGGGGAGCCCCGCCTCCGTCGTTCCCGGCCCCTCGAAGGGCGTCTCCGGCCCCTTGAAGGGCGTCCCCGGGCCCTAGAAGGGCAGCACCGGCTCCTTGCGCCCGCCGCCCAGCAGCCGCTCCAGCGCCCCCTCCACGTCGCCCCGCCAGGAGAGCGTGGTCCGCGCCTCCAGCCGCAGCCGCGGGTAGCGCGAGTGCGGGCGGACGGTCCTGAAGCCGACCGCGAGCAGATGGTCGGCCGGCAGCACGCAACTGGTCGGCGCCCGCCCGGAGGAGCCGAAGGCCTCGATCGCCCGCACCCCGCGCCCGATCAGGTCCTTGGCCACGGTCTGCACCAGCACCCGGCCGATCCCCTGGCGCTGGTAGCCCGGCAGCACCCGGCTGACCATCAGCTGGACGGCGTCGGGCGAGACCGGACTGGTCGGGAAGGACTGCGAGCGGGGGACGTAGGCGGGCGGCGCGTACAGCACGAACCCGGCGGGCCGGTCGTCCACGTAGACGATCCGGCCGCAGGAGCCCCACTCCAGCAGCACCGTGGAGATCCACCCCTCCTTCTCCAGCTCCGGCTTGCCCGACTCCACCGCTTCCTTCGCACTGACCGGGTCCAGCTCCCAGAACACGCAGGAGCGGCAGCCGGCCGGCAGGTCCCCGAGGTTGTCCAGCGTCAGCGGAACGATCCGCCGTCCCATGGCCGCACCTCCTCCTCCCTCTCACGGTCGAGCATTCCCCCACGAACGCCGATGGGTGCATGTTTCACGTGAAACAGCGCTCACGTGGAACACGCACCCATCGGGTCGTCGCCCTCGGCCAGCCGGGCCGGCTCAGCCCTGCGACAGCCGCAGACCGTCCTCCCCCGGGGCCATGCTGTCCAGGATCCGGTTCAGGTCCTCGACCGAGCCGAACTCCAGCACCACCTTGCCCTTGCCCAGCCTGCCGCCGCGCTGCGACACCTCGACCTTGACCCGGGTGTCGAAGCGGTCGGACAGCCGGCTCGCCAGGTCGTTGAAGGCCGGGGAGTTCAGCTTGCCCGCCTTCGGCGCCAGGCGCCTGGGCTGCTCCGGCTCCTCCGAACGCATCAGCACGACGAGCTCCTCGACGTTGCGCACCGTGAGGCCCTCGGCGATCACCCGCGCGGCCAGCCGCTCCTGCTGCTCCGGGTCCGACAGGCCGAGCAGCGCCCGGGCGTGCCCGGCCATCAGCGTCCCGGCCACCAGCCGGGTCTGGACGGAGGGCGGGAGCTTCATCAGCCGCAGGGTGTTGGAGACGTGCGTCCGCGAGCGGCCGATCCGATCGGCCAGCTCCTCGTGGGTGCAGGAGAAGTCCCGCAGCAGCTGGTCGTAGGCGGCGGCCTCCTCCACCGGGTTCAGCTCGGCGCGGTGCAGGTTCTCCAGGAGGGCGTCCAGCAGCAGCTTGTCGTCCTCGGTGGCCCGGACGATCGCCGGGATCCGCTCCAGCCCGGCCTCCCGGGAGGCGCGCCAGCGGCGCTCGCCCATGATCAGCTCGAAGCTGTCCACGCCGACCTGGCGGACCACGATCGGCTGGAGCAGACCGACCTCCTTGATGGAGGTGACCAGCTCGGCCAGCTTGTCCTCGTCGAAGACCTCACGCGGCTGGCGCGGATTGGGGGTGATCGCGTCCAGCGGCAGCTCGGCGAAGTAGGCGCCGGCCGGCTGCGCCTGCTCGGCCCGCTTCTCGGCGGCCGCCCTGGCCGCCACCGTGCCGCGGACACTCGGCAGCGGCGTCACCGGGGCCGGTGCGGGCACGGCTGCCGCAGTCTTCGCCTCCACCCCGCCGTCCACCGGCGCGGCGGGGCGGATCAGCGCCTCCAGCCCTCGACCCAGACCAACCCTGCGAGCACTCACTGATGACCCTCCGTCGTACCGTGCTGTGCCACCGGGGCGCCGTGCCCCTGCTGGCCGTCCCGCTGCTGACCCACCAGCGAGCCGCCCGGGCCCACCGCACGCTGCGCGAGCTCGCGAGCGGCCTCCAGGTAGGAGAGCGCCCCGGTCGACCCCGGGTCGTAGGTGAGCACCGTCTGCCCGTAACTGGGCGCCTCCGAGATGCGCACCGACCGCGGGATCGCCGTGCTCAGCACCTCTTGGTGGAAGTGGGTCCGGACCTCCTCGGCGACCTGGGCGGCCAGCCTCGTCCGGGCGTCGTACATGGTGAGCAGGATGGTCGACACGTGCAGTGCGGGGTTGAGGTGCGCGCGCACCAGCTCGACGTTGCGCAGCAGCTGGCCGAGGCCCTCCAACGCGTAGTACTCGCACTGGATCGGGATCATCACCTCCTGGCCGGCGACCATGGCGTTGACCGTCAACAGGCCCAGCGAGGGCGGACAGTCGATCAGGATGTAGTCGAGCGGCTGCTCGTAGGCGGTGATGGCGCGCTGGAGCCGGCTCTCCCGGGCCACCAGGGAGACCAGCTCGATCTCGGCGCCGGCCAGGTCGATGGTGGCGGGGACGCAGAACAGCCCCTCGACGTCGTGCACCGGCTGCACCACGTCGGCCAGCGGCTTGCCCTCCACCAGGACGTCGTAGATGGACGGCACCTCGGCGTGGTGGTCGATGCCGAGCGCCGTGGAGGCGTTGCCCTGCGGGTCGAGGTCGACGACCAGGACGCGCAGGCCGTGCATGGCGAGGGAGGCGGCCATGTTCACGGTGGTGGTGGTCTTGCCCACCCCACCCTTCTGGTTGGCGACCACGATCACCCGGGTGGCGGCCGGCCGGGGCAGTCCCTCACCCGCTCGGCCGATCGCCCGGACCGCGGCCTGGGCGGCCCGCGCGATGGGCGTGTCATCGATCTGGTCGACGGTCTCCGAGTCCTGCATGGGGGTCAGTGTTTCACGTGAAACCGGAGCGGCAACAGTCGCCGCCCGGTCACGGCGGAGGATGCCCGAGAGCAAGGAGCGACGTTTCACGGGAAACACCATGCCCGCTATGCCGGAAATCTGACGTTGCGACACTCCGGTGTCCAGCCGTCGACCCCACCGACACCTGAACGACGACGGGCGGACGTTCCCCCCTCGCAGGAGGCCCGTCCGCCCGTGGTCGTCAGGTGCCCGACGTCACGCCCGATCAGCGTCCGCGGCGCCGTCCGCCCCGGCCGCGCTCGCCGTTCCGGACGCTCGCGGTGCGGCCCGCCCGGGCCGCCTTGGCGCGCCGGGTGGCCGCCTTCACCCCGCCGGGGCTCTCCCCCGCCTTCACCTGGACCACCCGGGTCGAGGTCTCCAGGGTGCCCTCGCCGACGGCGATGACGCTCCACTCGACCGCACCCAGCTTGGCCAGTCCGGCCCGCGAGTCGGCCAGCTCCTGCTCCGCGCTGTCCCCCTTGAGCGCCAGCATCTGCCCGTGCGGGCGCAGCAGCGGCATGCCCCAGCCGGCCAGCCGCTCCAGCGGCGCCACCGCCCGGGCGGTCACCACGTCCACCGCGAGCTTGCCGACCATCTCCTCGGCGCGGCCGCGCAGCACCGTGACGTTGTCCAGCCCCAGCTCCCGGACGACCTCCTCCAGGAAGGTGGTCCGGCGCAGCAGCGGCTCCAGCAGCGTCACCGAGACGTCCGGACGGGCCAGCGCCACCGGGATGCCCGGCAGGCCGGCCCCGGAGCCGACGTCGCACAGGGTGATGCCGGAGGGCAGCAGCTCGGCCAGCACCGCGCAGTTCAGCACGTGGCGGTCCCAGAGCCGGGGCACCTCGCGGGGCCCGATCAGCCCGCGCTGCACGCCCGCGGTGGCCAGCAGCTCGGTGTAGCGGACCGCGGCGTCGTAGCGCTCCCCGAAGACCTCCCGGGCGGCAGCCGGTGCCTCGCCAGGGTGCTCCAGCTCGGTGGCCGGCCCCTCAGCGACCGGGTCCACGTCCGCCCCCGGCCGGCCGGCAGCCGCGTTCTCCGTGTCCATCTCGACCTCTCCGATCCCCGGATCCACCGACCCGCTCAACGCACTGTTTCACGTGAAACATCCCAGAAGGGACGACGACCCCGCCCGCACGAGGCGGACGGGGTCGCGTCCGGTGAAGCTCTCCGGCCGCCGCGGCGGCCGGTCGTCGACCTGTCGGCCTCAGACCGGCAGCACGACCACGAACCGCTGGGGCTCTTCGCCCTCGGACTCGCTGCGCAGGCCGGCCGCGGCGACCGCGTCGTGGACGACCTTGCGCTCGAAGGGAGTCATCGGCCGCAGCTTGACCTGCTCGCCACTGCTCTTGGCCTGCTCGGCGGCCTGGGCGCCGAGCACCGCCAGCTCCTCGCGCTTGCGGGCCCGGAAGCCGGCAATGTCCAGCATGAGGCGGCTGCGCTCGCCGGTCTCCCGGTGGACAGCCAACCGGGTCAGCTCCTGGAGGGCCTCCAGCACCTCGCCGTCCTGGCCGACCAGGCGCTGCAGCGCACGGTCGTTGCCGTCGCTGACGATGGAGACCAGGGCGCGGTCGCCCTCGACGTCCATGTCGATGTCACCGTCGAGGTCCGCGATGTCGAGCAGACCCTCCAGGTAGTCCGCCGCGATGTCGCCCTCCTGCTCCAGGCGGGAGATGAGGCTCTCGTCGGCGCTGGCGGCGGCCTCGGCCTCGACGGCGGAGGTGGTGCCTTCCGTCACTGATGGACTCCTTCGGAGATGGGCCCGTCTGTCGGGCCGGGGACGAAGCTCTTCGCGGCGGTCACAACGGGCTCGGGACCGGTCAGGACTTCTTCTTCGGCCGCTGGCCGCCACCGCGCTTCGGCTGCTGCCGGGTGCCCTGCTTGGTACCGGCGGGCTTCGCCGCGGCCTGCTTGGCGGCCGCCGACTTGGCACCGGAGTCGGACGGCACGCTGTCGGACGGAGCCGTGTCGGCGGCTTCCTCCGCCTGGCTGTCCTTGTCCGGCTCGCCGGTCGGCTGTCCGACACCGGCCTGCTGGCGCTGGGCCTTGCTCTGCCGACGGGGCTGCTGGCGGCGCACCTGCACCGACTCCTCGACCACCGCGGCGGCGCTGGCCGCCTCGCTGACGGCCGCCTTGGACGGGGGCAGCATGCCCCAGAGCGCGCCCTTGATCTCCGTACCGTCCGGACGCAGCCGGCCGGCCTTCTTCAGACGGGCCTGACGCTCCTCGAAGGCCTTGCTGCCCGGGGTCGGGTTGTTGTGGATCACGACCAGCTGCTGGCCCATCGACCAGACGTTGGTGGTCAGCCAGTAGACCAGGACACCGACCGGGAAGTTGATGCCCATCACGGCGAACATGATCGGGAAGACGTACATCAGCATCTTCTGCTGCTGCATGAACGGCGTCTTCACCGAGAGGTCGACGTTCTTGGTCATCAGCTGGCGCTGGGTGACGAACTGCGACAGCGACATCAGGATGATCATCACGGCGGTGACGATCTTGACGCTGGTCTCGGGGCTGCCCACGAAGGTCGCGGAGAGCGGGGCACCGAAGATGTGCGCCTTGCCGGCGCTCACCAGCAGGTCACCGTGGATGACGCCGATGTCCTGGCCCTTGGCGACCTTGGCGAGCACCCCGTAGAGCGCGGTGAAGAACGGCGCCTGCACGATGATGGGAAGGCAGCTGGAGAACGGGTTGGTACCCGCCTCCTTGTACAGCTTCATCATCTCTTCGGACTGGCGCTGCCGGTCGTTCTTGTAGCGCTCCTGGATGGCCTTCATCTTCGGCTGGATCGCCTGCATGGCCCGGGTCGCCTTGATCTGCTTCACGAAGAGCGGGATCAGGCAGATCCGGATGACGACCACCATCGAGGCGATGGCGAGACCCCAGGCCCAGCCACCGTCCGGGTTGAAGATGTGGCTGTACAGCGAGTGGAACTGGACGATGATCCAGGACACCGCTGTGTACAGGGGATTCAGGAAGGAGAAGGTCACCGGTCAGGCTCCTTGGACAGGTGGATTGGCCGCACGGGGCCAATGGTCGCCGGGCCCTCGGGGTCCGGACCGGCGGGGGTGGCGGTCACCGGGTCTCCGGTGGCGGACCGGCTCTTCAGCCAGTCTCGCAACCGCCGGTGCCACACCGGATGCTTGCGCGGCGGGACATGATCGACCCCACCGGGCGTCCACGGATTGCAGCGCAGGATGCGCCACACGGTCAGCCCACCGCCCTTGACCGCTCCGTGCACCTTCACGGCCTCGTAGCCGTAGTGCGAGCAGGAGGGGTAGTAACGGCAGACCGGACCGAGCAGTGGGCTGATGGTCCACTGGTAGACCCTGATCAGACCCATCAGCAGGTACTTCATCGACCTGCTCCCGTCGGCGCCGTGGCGGCGGGCTCCGTCCTCAGCAACCGCTTCAGTGCCGCGTCCAGGTCACGTTCGAGGTCCTGGTACGAGGCGGTCGCGGCCTGGGGCAGCGCACGCACCACTATCAGGCTACCGGCGGGCAGCCTGGAGAGACGATCACGAACGAGATGGCGCAACCGGCGCTTGACCAGGTTGCGAACGACCGCCGGGCCAACGGCCTTGCTCACGACGAAACCCGCACGCGCCGAAGGAGTCCCCTCGGCGACGTGCGGGCGGGAGTCGCTGGTCCGGTCGGTCTGCCCCTGCGGGTCACCGTCTCTGCTGAGATGGACGACCAGAAGGGGCCGGCCGGCCCGGCGACCGCGTTTCACCGCGGTCGCGAAGTCCTGGCGCCGCCGCAGCCGATTCTCGGAGGGCAGCACAACAGACTCTGGCGCGGATCAGGCGGACAGGCTGCTGCGGCCCTTGCCACGGCGGGCGGCCAGGATGGCGCGGCCGGCGCGGGTACGCATACGCAGCCGGAAGCCGTGGGTCTTCGCGCGACGACGGTTGTTCGGCTGGAAGGTGCGCTTGCTCACTCGGGGGCTCCTGAGGTGAATCGTAGGATGACGGGGAATCGCTTGGCCGTCACCGTGCGTCCGCGTGATCTCCCCTGATTCGGAAATCCGGCCCATCGCCCCAGTTCGGCTGGGGTTTGAGGCAATCCACGGCGCCCGTGCTGCGCGCCTTATGGAGCGGGTGGACCCGCGGACATGCGGCAGCGGCCATCGACAACTCGACCTGGTTACGGTACGCGGGACGGGGCACGGGGGTCAAACCAGCCGTCTCTCGCCCGTCTTACCCACAGCCTGTGGACAACGACTTGATCCGTCCCTGTTCGCTGACTACCGTTGCAGAACTTGTCTGGTTTGTTCTTGGAAAGCGTGCACCAGTGGCTGATGTCAACAGCGACCTCGTCCCGGTCTGGGCCAGGGTCGTCGAGCGGCTGGTCGCCGACCCCGATGTCGGGGAGATGGACAAACAGTGGGTGCAGCGCACCCAGCCGATGTGGATGATGCACGACACCGCCCTGCTGGCGACCCCGAACGAGCGGGCCAAGCAGGTGCTGGAGGGCCGGCTGCTGCCGCAGCTGACCGAGGCCCTCAGCCGTGAGCTCAGCCGCCCGGTCCGGATCGCCGTGATGGTCGACGCCAACGCGGTGCCGACCACCCCCGCACCCGCCCCCCAGGCCCCCGCCGAGCCCTACCCGGGCCCGGCCGAGGACGACACCCCCGGCTACGGCGGCCAGGGCTACCAGCAGCCGTACGAGCACGGCCAGCCCTACGAGCAGCCGCAGCCGTACGAGCAGGGCCAGGGGTACGAGCAGGACTACGAGCGCCCCCGCTACGACACCGGCGGCTACGAGCAGCGCCAGGCCCCGTACGGCGGCCCCGGCGGCGGGCCCGGCTGGCAGGGCTACCAGGAGCAGCCGCCCGGCTACCGCGACGCGGAGGAGCCCGCGTCCCGTCCGGCGCCGCGGCCCGTCCCCGGCCCGCCCGCGACCACCCAGGGCGACCTCTTCGGCGGCGCCTACGGCCCCGGCCCGAACGAGCAGCCCCGCACCGGCGCCGGCCGTCGGGCCGGCGGCTCCCGCCCCACCGGCGGCCGCCCGGCCGAGAAGGCCGCCCCGGAGCGCTCCGCCGAGCGTCCCGGCGTCCCCGGCGTGCCCGCCCCGCCCGGCGCTCCCCCGGCCGGCGGCTCCCGCAAGGACGAGCCGGCCGCCCGGCTGAACCCCAAGTACCTGTTCGACACCTTCGTCATCGGCGCCAGCAACCGCTTCGCGCACGCGGCGGCGGTGGCGGTCGCCGAGGCCCCGGCCAAGGCGTACAACCCGCTCTTCATCTACGGCGAGTCCGGGCTGGGCAAGACCCACCTGCTGCACGCCATCGGGCACTACTCGCGCAGTCTCTTCCCGGGCACCCGGGTGCGCTACGTGTCCTCGGAGGAGTTCACCAACGAGTTCATCAACTCGATCCGGGACGGCAAGGCGGACACCTTCCGCCGCCGCTACCGGGACATGGACATCCTGCTCGTGGACGACATCCAGTTCCTCGCGAGCAAGGAGTCCACGCAGGAGGAGTTCTTCCACACCTTCAACACCCTGCACAACGCGAACAAGCAGATTGTCCTCTCCTCGGACCGGCCGCCCAAGCTGCTGACCACGCTGGAGGACCGGCTGCGCAACCGCTTCGAGTGGGGTCTGATCACCGACGTCACCCCGCCGGAGCTGGAGACCCGGATCGCGATCCTGCGCAAGAAGGCGATCCAGGAGCAACTCAACGCTCCCGCCGACGTGTTGGAGTTCATCGCCTCCCGGATCACCCGCAACATCCGGGAGTTGGAGGGCGCGCTGATCCGGGTGACCGCCTTCGCCAACCTCAACCGGGCCCCGGTGGACCTGGAGTTGGCCGGGATCGTCCTCAAGGACCTGATCCCGGGCGGGGACGAGGACGCCGGCCCGGAGATCACCGCGCAGGTCATCATGCAGCAGACCGCCGCCTACTTCGGCCTGGGCGTGGACGACCTCTGCGGGTCCTCGCGCAGCCGGGTGCTGGTGACGGCCCGGCAGATCGCGATGTACCTCTGCCGCGAGCTCACCGACCTCTCACTGCCGAAGATCGGCGCGCAGTTCGGCGGCCGCGACCACACCACGGTGATGCACGCGGACCGCAAGATCCGCTCGCTGATGGCCGAGCGGCGCTCGATCTACAACCAGGTCACCGAACTCACCAACCGCATCAAGAGCTAGCCGGAGCAGGCACGGCGGGGCCCCGGGTCCGAAGTCGGGCCCCCAAGGGCGTCAGGAGCGAATCCTGACGCCCTTTCTCGTGTCCCCAGGTGTGCGTCGCGCGCCGGCTGGGCAGGGATGCCCTCGACGAACGGTCCGCCAGTCCACAGCCCGCGCCGAACAACTGACCGGTGATTCGAAACCCGGGGGCGCGCAAGGCCGTTGTCCACAGGACAGGCCCCTCCGCCGCCGTCCACAGGGTGGGGAGTGCGGAGTTATCCAGAATTCGTCCACAGGCCCGTCGCCGCTACGCTCTTCCGCGCAGGTCAGGTGCCTGTGGACTTGTGCACAACGGTTATCCACAGGGTGTGGACAATTGACGGGTCCACAGTGGGCCGTCCGGGTTATCCACCGGTTGTCCCCAGGGGAGGACCGGTTATCCCCAGGTTGTCCACAGCGGCGTCCACAGTTCGACAACCGTGGGCTGGCGTTCATACCCTGGTGTGAAAGGCGTCACGTAAAGTTGACCGGCGCCCGTGGATAACCGGGCCCGGATCTGGGGACAGCCCTGGGGATAACCTGTGGATACCCTGCGTGCCCTGTGGGTAACGCTCGGCTGTCCACAGCGCGGCCTGCCCGTCCACAGCCGCCGTCCACACCCGCTGTGGACAAAATTCGGGCTCTGACCTGCGGAAACAGGGTTATCCACGGTTTCCACAGGCCCTACTACTACCACTACACATTTAGACCCCGGACTTGCTTTCAAAGTGGGTGGGCCCCGAATCTGTGGACAACCGGGCCCCGACAACAGTTCGGGTCGCTTCCGCCCGTCTGCCCCGTCTGTCGGCGGAGTACGTCAGACTGTCCTTGCGACTGGAAGCGGAGTGACCGAGCTCGGTGGACAGCCGAACCGACGATCAAGATCAGACGAACCAGAGTGCGAGCGGGAGCGCTCGATCCAGGAGGCGGTTACCGGTGAAGTTCCGGGTGGAGCGTGACGTCCTCGCGGAGGCGGTGGCCTGGGCTGCCCGCAGCCTCCCGGCACGGCCGCCGGTGCCGGTGCTGGCCGGCCTGCTGCTGACCGCGCAGGAGGGCAGCCTGGCGCTGTCCGGCTTCGACTACGAGGTCTCGGCCCGGGTCGAGCTGGAGGCGGACGTCGAGGAGGCCGGCACCGTCCTGGTCTCCGGCCGGCTGCTGAACGACATCTCCCGCAACCTCCCCAACCGGCCGGTGGAGATCTCCACCGACGGCCAGCGGGTCAGCGTGGTCTGCGGCAGCTCCCGGTTCACCCTCCCCACCCTCCCGGTGGACGAGTACCCGGCGCTGCCCCAGATGCCGACCGCCACCGGCACCGTCTCCGGGGACGTCTTCGCCTCGGCCGTCAGCCAGGCCGCGGTCGCCGCCGGCCGGGACGACACCCTCCCGGTGCTCACCGGTGTCCGGGTCGAGATCGAGGGCGACCGGATCACCCTGGCCGCCACCGACCGCTACCGCTTCGCCGTCCGCGAGCTGCTGTGGAAGCCCGAGCAGTCGGACATCTCTGCCGTCGCGCTGGTCCCCGCCAAGACCCTCCAGGACATCGCCAAGTCCCTGGGCAGCGGCGACAACGTCTCCATCGCGCTCTCCTCGGGCGGCGCGGGCGAGGGCCTGATCGGCTTCGAGGGCGCCGGCCGCCGGACGACCACCCGGCTGCTGGAGGGCGAGTTCCCCAAGTTCCGCAGCCTCTTCCCGACCGAGTTCAACGCGATCGCCGCGATCCAGACCCAGCCCTTCCTGGAGGCGCTCAAGCGCGTCTCGCTGGTCGCCGAGCGCAACACCCCGGTCCGCCTCAACTTCGAGGAGGGCGTGCTGACGCTGGAGGCCGGTTCGGGCGACGACGCCCAGGCCACCGAGCGGATCGAGGCCTCCCTGGAGGGCGACGCCATCTCGATCGCGTTCAACCCGGGCTACCTGGAGGAGGGCCTCAAGGCCATCGACTCCCCCTTCGCCCAGCTCAGCTTCACCACCCCGACCAAGCCCGCGCTGCTCAGCGGCAAGGTCTCGGTGGACGCCGAGGAGGACAAGGCCTACCAGTACCTGATCATGCCGGTCCGCCTCTCCGGCTGATCCCGCCCGTCCTTCGGCCACAGGCTGTGCACACCCGCTGTGCACAGCCTGTGGCCGTCTCCCCCGGCCGGCCCCGACCGCAGCCGGGCGGGGCCGCTCCAGCGCGTAGGCTCAAGGAGTGCGGCAACGGCGCCGCCGGCAGGCACGTCACCACAGGTAAGGACTTGGTCATGGAGCTCGGCCTCATCGGTCTCGGCAAGATGGGCGGCAACATGCGCGAGCGGATCCGCCGCGCCGGCCACACCGTCATCGGCTACGACCGCAACCCTGACATCTCCGACGTCGAGAGCCTCCAGGAGCTCGTCAGCAAGCTCCAGGGCCCGCGCGTGGTCTGGGTCATGGTCCCGGCGGGCGCCGCCACCCAGGCGACCGTCGACGAGCTCGCCGAGCTGCTCTCCCCCGGCGACGTGGTGGTCGACGGCGGCAACTCCCGCTGGACCGACGACGTCAAGCACGCCGAGGCGCTGGCCGCCAAGGGCATCGGCTTCGTGGACTGCGGCGTCTCCGGCGGCGTCTGGGGCCTGGAGAACGGCTACGCGCTGATGTACGGCGGCGACGCCGAGCACGTCGCGAAGGCCCAGCCGGTCTTCGACGCCCTCAAGCCCGAGGGCGAGTTCGGCTCGGTGCACGCGGGCGCGGTGGGCGCCGGCCACTTCGCCAAGATGGTCCACAACGGCATCGAGTACGCGATGATGCAGGCCTTCGCCGAGGGCTGGGAGCTGCTGGAGGCCGCCCCCGAGGTCACCGACGTGCGCGACGTCTTCCGCAGCTGGCAGGAGGGCACCGTCATCCGCTCCTGGCTGCTGGACCTGGCCGTCCGCGCCCTGGACGAGGACGAGCACCTGGACAAGCTGCGCGGCTGGGCCGCCGACTCCGGCGAGGGCCGCTGGACCGTCGAGGCCGCGATCGACCACGCCGTGCCGCTGCCGGCGATCACCGCCTCGCTGTTCGCCCGCTTCGCCTCCCGCCAGGAGGACTCGCCGCAGATGAAGATGATCGCCGCGCTGCGCAACCAGTTCGGCGGCCACGCGGTCGAGTCCAAGTAACCAGCAGGTCCTCCCCAAGAAGGCGGGCGCAGTCCACAGCCATGCACGTCGCGCACCTGTCGCTCGCCGACTTCCGGTCGTACGCCCGGGCCGAGGTTCCCCTCGACCCGGGCGTGACCGCCTTCGTGGGGCCCAACGGCCAGGGCAAGACCAACCTGGTCGAGGCGATCGGCTACGTGGCCACCCTGGGCAGCCACCGGGTCGCCACCGACGCCCCGCTGATCCGGCTGGGCGCCGAGCGGGCGGTGGTCCGCACCTCGGTGGTGGACCGCGGCCGGTCCACCCTGATCGAGCTGGAGCTCACCCCGGGCAAGGCCAACCGGGCCCGGATCAACCGCTCCGACAACGTCCGCCCGCGGGACGTCCTGGGCCTGCTGCGCACCGTGCTGTTCGCCCCCGAGGACCTCAGCCTGGTCAAGGGCGACCCGGGTGAGCGGCGGCGCTTCCTGGACGAGCTGCTGACCGCCCGGGCACCCCGGCTGGCCGGGGTGCGGCAGGACTACGAGCGGGTGCTCAAGCAGCGCAACGCCCTGCTGAAGACCGCCGCGATGGCCCGCCGGGCCGGCGGCGGCAAGGGCGCGGACCTGTCCACCCTGGAGGTCTGGGACGGCCATCTGGCCCGCGCGGGCGCCGAGTTGACGGCCTTCCGGATCCAGCTGGTGGCCGCCCTGCAGCCCCTGGTGGCGGCCGCGTACGGGCAGCTGGCCCCCGGCGGCGGCGAGACCGCCCTGGAGTACCGCAGCTCCTTCGAGGGCGAGCTGCCGACCAGTCGCGAGCAGGCCGAGGAGCAGCTGCTGAACGCGCTGCAGGCGGTCCGCAAGCAGGAGGTCGAGCGGGGTGTCACCCTGGTCGGCCCGCACCGCGACGAGCTGGGGCTCAAGCTTGGCCCGCTGCCCGCCAAGGGCTACGCCAGCCACGGCGAGTCCTGGTCGTTCGCGCTGGCGCTGCGGCTGGCCTCGTACGAGCTGCTGCGCGCCGACGGCGGCGAGCCGGTGCTGATCCTGGACGACGTGTTCGCCGAGCTGGACGCCGCCCGCCGGGACCGGCTGGCCGAGCTGGTGGCCGGCGGCGAGCAGGTGCTGGTGACCGCGGCGGTCGCCGAGGACGTGCCGAAGGCGCTGGCCGGCGCCCGGTTCGCGGTCTCCGACGGCGCGGTGCGCCGGGTCGACGCCTGACCGCGCCCCCGCGTCCGCACCGCTGCACACCCCTCCACCCGCACCACCACACCGCCGTCACCGGACCGCGACCGCTTCCGCGCACCGCGCGCCCCCGCCCCGGCCCGAGGGGCCCGGCGGCTCCCGTAGGCTGGACGGCTCGGCGGGCGCGCGACCGCGACCGTTGTCCACAGGCTGGGGAAAGGAGATCGCCGTGAGCGAGCCGGCGGAGCACTCCCCCGAGCCCGGTGCCCCGGCGCCGACCGGTGCCGACCTCGCCCGCTCCGCGCTGCGCGCGGCCCGGGCCCAGGCCCGTCAGCGCGGCGAGCAGGTCCGGGAGAAGCGCGAGGCGAAGCGGCACGGCCTGCGCAGCGGCGCCCGCTCGGACGGCCGCGACCCGGTCCCGCTGGGCGCGGCGCTCAACCGGCTGCTGACCGAGCGCGGCTGGGAGTCCTCGGCCGCCGTCGGCGGGGTGATGGGCCGCTGGCCGCAGATCGTCGGCCCGGACATCGCCGCGCACTGCCACCCCTCCTCCTACGACGAGGCCGCCGCGGTGCTCACCGTGCAGTGCGACTCCACCGCCTGGGCCACCCAACTACGCTGGCTGGCACGGCAGTTGGTGGCCCGTCTGAACCACGAACTGGGCCACGGGACGGTCCGGACCATCAAGGTGCTCGGCCCCGCGGCGCCCGCCCGCGGCTACGGCCGGCTGCGCGCGCCCGGGAGCAAGGGGCCGGGCGACACCTGGGGCTGACCGGGACCTCGGACGGCCGGCGGGGGCGCGGATCGGATGGCGATCTTCCGGAACCCCTGACAGCCCTTCCAGGCGCCCTGGGCCCCCCGGGCGAGTATCGGGACATGTCCCGAGGGGATTCAGGGCGGCATATCTGCCCTCAAGGGCTGCCAAACGCCCATCTCTGTCAGTCGTACCGGTAGACTGAAAGCCAAACACTGTTGCTAGTGGCAACCGAGTCGAAACGCTGTGGTCGCACGCCCGCCCGTACGGGGTGGGCATGCGACCCGTGCTGTGCCAGAGAGGGCGCTTCGTGGCCGATTCCGGCAACCCCAGCCAGACCCCAGACCAGTCCGAGCAGGCTTCCTACACCGGTAGCAACATCCAGGTGCTGGAAGGCCTCGACGCCGTCCGCAAGCGCCCCGGCATGTACATCGGTTCGACGGGCGAGCGCGGCCTGCACCACCTGGTGCAGGAGGTCGTGGACAACTCCGTCGACGAGGCGATGGCCGGGCACGCCGACACCATCGACGTCACGATCATGGCCGACGGCGCCATCCGCTGCGTCGACAACGGCCGCGGCATCCCGGTGGACATCGTCCCCGGCCAGGACAAGCCCGCCGTCGAGGTCGTGCTCACCGTCCTGCACGCCGGCGGCAAGTTCGGCGGCGGCGGCTACGCCGTCTCCGGCGGTCTGCACGGCGTGGGCGTCTCCGTGGTGAACGCGCTGTCCACCCGGCTCTCGGTGGAGATCCACCGGGACGGCCACATCTGGACCCAGGACTACAAGATGGGCGCGCCGACCGCCCCCCTGGTCAAGGGCGCGGAGACCGACCGCACCGGCACCACGGTGACCTTCTGGGCCGACGGCGACATCTTCGAGACCACCGTCTACTCCTTCGAGACGCTCTCCCGGCGCTTCCAGGAGATGGCCTTCCTCAACAAGGGCCTGTCGATCTCGCTGACCGACGAGCGCCCCGAGCACGCGGACGAGGAGGGCAAGCCGCTCACCGTCACGTACAAGTACGACGGCGGCATCGCCGACTTCGTCGCCCACCTCAACTCCCGCAAGGGCGAGGTCGTCCACCCCTCGGTGATCGACTTCGAGGCGGAGGACAAGGACAAGGCGATCTCGGTGGAGATCGCGATGCAGTGGAACTCCTCCTACACCGAGGGGGTCTACAGCTTCGCCAACACCATCCACACCCACGGCGGCGGCACCCACGAGGAGGGCTTCCGCGCCGCGCTGACCGGCCTGGTCAACCGCTACGCGCGGGACAAGAAGCTGCTCCGCGAGAAGGACGACAACCTCTCCGGCGAGGACATCCGCGAGGGTCTGACCGCGATCATCTCGGTCAAGCTCGGCGAGCCCCAGTTCGAGGGCCAGACCAAGGACAAGCTCGGCAACACCGAGGCCAAGACCTTCGTCCAGAAGGTCGTCCACGAGCACCTCAACGACTGGCTGGACCGCAACCCCAACGAGGCCGCGGACATCATCCGCAAGTCCATCCAGGCCGCCACCGCGCGCGTCGCCGCCCGCAAGGCCCGCGACCTGACCCGCCGCAAGGGCCTGCTGGAGTCCGCCTCGCTGCCGGGCA
The DNA here is from genome assembly GCF_053597855.1 of Kitasatospora sp. NPDC001225. Classification (NCBI taxonomy): domain Bacteria; kingdom Bacillati; phylum Actinomycetota; class Actinomycetes; order Kitasatosporales; family Streptomycetaceae; genus Kitasatospora; species Kitasatospora sp. NPDC001225. Next base: position 3,942 of record NZ_JBSFJC010000001.1, on the reverse strand, counting down.
AGCTCTCGGACTGCCAGTCCAAGGACCCGTCCGAGTGCGAGATCTTCATCGTCGAGGGTGACTCCGCCGGCGGCTCGGCCAAGCAGGGCCGCGACCCGCGCACCCAGGCCATCCTGCCGATCCGCGGCAAGATCCTGAACGTCGAGAAGGCCCGGATCGACAAGGTCCTCCAGAACACCGAGGTCCAGGCGCTCATCTCGGCCTTCGGCTGCGGCATCCAGGAGGACTACGACGAGTCCAAGCTGCGGTACCACAAGATCGTCCTGATGGCCGACGCCGACGTCGACGGACAGCACATCCGCACCCTGCTGCTCACCCTGCTGTTCCGCTTCATGCGGCCGCTGGTCGAGTCCGGGTACGTCTACCTCGCCATGCCGCCGCTGTACAAGATCAAGTGGGGCAAGGACGACTTCGAGTACGCCTACTCCGACCGCGAGCGCGACGCGCTGATCGCGGCCGGGGTGGAGGCCGGGCGCCGGCTGCCCAAGGACGACGCGATCCAGCGCTTCAAGGGTCTCGGCGAGATGAACGCCGAGGAGCTCCGGGTCACCACCATGGACGCCGAGCACCGCCTGCTGCTCCAGGTCACCCTGGAGGACGCCGCCCGTGCCGACGAGCTGTTCTCCGTGCTGATGGGCGAGGACGTCGAGGCGCGCCGCTCCTTCATCCAGCGCAACGCCAAGGACGTTCGCTTCCTGGACGTGTGACGCCTGCACCGCAGGCCCCGCACGTTCCAGTCCGCGTGAAAGGAAACTGACCACCAGTGGTCGACGACAACCGTCCCGAAGGCGAACAGCCCGAGACCCCCGCAGCCGAGGGCACCGCCCAGGTGACCATGCGGATCGAGCCGGTCGAGCTCGAGACCGAGATGCAGCGCTCCTACCTCGACTACGCGATGAGCGTGATCGTCAGCCGGGCGCTCCCCGAGGTCCGCGACGGCCTCAAGCCGGTGCACCGCCGCGTGCTCTACGCGATGTACGACGGCGGGTACCGGCCCGAGAAGGGCTACTACAAGTGCGCCCGCGTCGTCGGCGACGTCATGGGCAACTACCACCCGCACGGTGACACCTCGATCTACGACACCGTGGTCCGCCTGGCCCAGCCGTGGTCGCTGCGGATGCCGCTGGTGGACGGCAACGGCAACTTCGGCTCCCCGGGCAACGACCCGGCGGCGGCCATGCGCTACACCGAGTGCAAGCTGATGCCGCTGGCCATGGAGATGATGCGCGACATCGACGAGGAGACCGTCGACTTCGCGCCCAACTACGACGGCCGCTCGCAGGAGCCGACCGTCCTGCCCGCGCGCATCCCCAACCTGCTGGTCAACGGTGCCACCGGCATCGCGGTCGGCATGGCCACCAACATCCCGCCGCACAACCTCCGCGAGGTCGCCTCCGGCGCGCTCTGGTACCTGGAGAACCCGGAGGCCTCCGCCGAGGAGCTGCTGGACGCCCTGGTCGAGCGGATCAAGGGCCCCGACTTCCCGACCGGCGCGCTGATCGTCGGCCGCCGCGGCATCGACGACTACTACCGCACCGGCCGCGGCTCGGTCACCATGCGGGCCGTCGTCGAGGTCGAGGAGATCCAGGGCCGCCAGTGCCTGGTGATCACCGAGCTGCCGTACCAGGTCAACCCGGACAACCTCGCGCTGAAGATCGCCGACCTGGTCAAGGACGGCAAGATCGCCGGCATCGCCGACGTCCGGGACGAGTCCTCGTCCCGCACCGGCACCCGCCTGGTGGTCGTGCTCAAGCGCGACGCGGTCGCCAAGGTCGTGCTGAACAACCTGTACAAGCACACCGAGCTGCAGACCAACTTCGGCGCCAACATGCTGGCCCTGGTCGACGGCGTGCCGCGCACGCTGTCGCTCGACGCCTTCATCCGGCACTGGGTCAACCACCAGGTCGAGGTCATCGTCCGGCGCACCACCTTCCGGCTGCGCAAGGCCGAGGAGCGCGCGCACATCCTGCGCGCCCTGCTGAAGGCCCTGGACCTGATCGACGAGGTCATCGCGCTGATCCGGGCCTCGGCCAGCGCCGACGCCGCCCGCACCGGCCTGATGGGCCTGCTCGACATCGACGAGCTCCAGGCCAACGCGATCCTGGAGATGCAGCTGCGCCGACTGGCCGCCCTCGAGCGCCAGCGGATCATGGACGAGCACGACGAGCTCCAGCGCAAGATCGACGAGTACAACGCGATCCTGGCCTCGCCGGTCCGCCAGCGGGAGATCATCTCCGAGGAGCTCACCGCGATCGTCGACAAGTACGGCGACGAGCGGCGCTCCACCCTCATCCCCTCCGACGGCGACCTCTCCATCGAGGACCTCATCGCCGAGGAGGACATCGTCGTCACGATCACCCGTGGCGGCTACGTCAAGCGGACCCGCTCCGACCTCTACCGCTCGCAGAAGCGCGGCGGCAAGGGCGTGCGCGGTGCCCAGCTGAAGCAGGACGACATCGTCGACCACTTCTTCGTGACGACGACCCACAACTGGATCCTGTTCTTCACCAACAAGGGCCGGGTCTACCGCGCCAAGGGCTACGAGCTGCCGGACGCCGGGCGCGACGCCCGCGGCCAGCACGTCGCCAACCTGCTGGCCTTCCAGCCGGACGAGCACATCGCCCAGGTGATGGCTGTGCGGACGTACGAGGACAAGCCGTACCTGGTCCTCGCCACCCGGGCCGGCCTGGTGAAGAAGTCCGCGCTCAAGGACTACGACTCGCCGCGCTCCGGCGGCCTGATCGCGATCAACCTGCGCCAGGACGAGGAGGGCCAGGACGACGAGCTGATCGGCGCCGAGCTGGTCTCCGCCGAGGACGACCTGCTGCTGGTCTCCAAGAAGGCCCAGTCGATCCGCTTCACCGCGACCGACGACGCCCTGCGCCCGACCGGCCGCGCCACCTCCGGCGTCAAGGGCATGGCCTTCCGCGAGGACGACGAACTGCTCTCGATGAACGTCGTCCGTCCGGGCACCTACGTCTTCACCGCCACGGACGGCGGCTACGCCAAGCGCACCGGGGTGGACGAGTACCGTGTCCAGGGGCGCGGCGGCTACGGCACCAAGGCGGCGAAGATCGTCGAGGGCCGGGGCTCGCTGGTCGGCGCGCTCGTGGTCGACGAATCCGACGAGATCATGGCGATCACCCTCTCGGGTGGGGTGATCCGCACGAGGGTTTCCGAGGTTCGTGAAACCGGACGTGACACCATGGGCGTCCAACTGATCAACCTCGGAAAGCGCGACGCGGTCGTGGGCATGGCCCGCAACGCGGAGGCCGAGGACGAGGAGACGGCGGAGGACGAGGTGGCGGGTACCGAGTCCACCGAGACGGCCGAGGGAGCGGAGACGGCGGTCGACGGAGACGTCGAGGCCTGAACCGAACCGCAGACCGGTGCCGCCGCGTCCAGAGTATGGATGCGGCGGCACCGGACGCCGACCAGTTCCGGGCAATCCCGCCGGGCGCTGGATGACGAGTGACGAAGCAGGGCGGCGCCGCCGTCCTGGTGGGAAGTGCGGGAGGACCAGGTGAGTGGAGCCACGGGTGCTGCGGGAGGAACCTCCGGCGGCCGTCCGGGCGCGCAGGGCGGGGGTGCGTACGGCGTTCCGCAGCCGCCGACCGAGCACTCGGCCGCGTCCACCTCGCTGATGCCGCCGGCCGGTGGAGCGGGCCAGAGCGGTGCGACCTACGGGGGGCAGACGCCCGCGCCGCCGAGCGGCCAGGCCGGCTTCTCGCAGCCGACCACGTACGCCAAGGGGCAGCCGACCCCGGCCCGGGGCACCCGGAGCCCGGGCCACACCCCGGCGGGCGGGACCCCGGTCGGGGCGACCCCGGCCGGCGGCACCCCCACCGGGGCGGCGCCGCCCACACCACGCGGAACGTCCTGGGCATCCAGGTGCCGATGGCCACCGCCGTGGCGGACGTGGCGGCCGCCCGTCGCGACTAG